>JAWVFM010000118.1:0-8335 GCA_033856015.1 Solirubrobacterales bacterium | reverse complement strand
CTTCTCCATCCACTTCGGCCAGATCGACGCGCCCCCCGGCGTCGACGTGGGCATGGTGGCCCCGAAGGGGCCGGGCCACCTGGTCCGCCGCCAGTACGCCGAGGGCCGCGGCGTCCCCTGCCTGATGGCCGTCCACCAGGACGAGACCGGAAACGCGCGTGACCTGGTCCTCGCCTACGCCAGCGGCATCGGCGGCGGCCGCGCCGGGGTGATCGAGACCACCTTCAAGGACGAGACGGAGACCGACCTCTTCGGCGAGCAGTCGGTGCTCTGCGGTGGCGCCACCGAGCTGGTCCGCGCCGGGTTCGAGACCCTCGTCGAGGCCGGGTACGACCCGCGACTCGCCTACTTCGAGTGCCTGCACGAGCTGAAGCTCATCGTCGACCTCATGTACGAGAAGGGCATCCAGGGCATGCGCTTCTCGATCTCGAACACGGCCGAGTACGGCGACATGACACGCGGGCCGAAGGTGATCGGCCCCGAGGTCCGAGCCGCCATGAAGCAGGTGCTCGCCGACATCCAGTCGGGCGAGTTCGCCAAGGAGTGGATCGCCGAGAACCGCGCCGGGGCGGAGAACTTCCAGCGCATGCGCTCCGAGGCCGAGGGCCACCAGGTCGAGCAGGTCGGCGCGGAGCTGCGATCGATGATGCCCTGGATCGAGAAATGAACTCGTCCTCCACGGCGTCTAGCCTCACGGCATGACTACCGATCCAGGCCTCGCTCAACCGATCCCGCCACCGCCTCCGCCGCCGCCGGAGGGATCCAGCGACGAGGCGCTGCGCGTCGCATTCATTCGCCAGGACGAGTACAGCCGCCTGCTGCCGCTCGTCAAGTGGCTCCTGGTGATCCCGCAGATGATCGTCTTCTTGCTGGTCGCGATCGTCGCGCTCTTCGCCCACCTGATCGCGTTCATTGCCGTCGTCATCACCCGCAAGTACCCGACGGGCCTCTTCAACTTCAACGTCGGGGTGCAGCGCTGGGGCCTGCGCATCGGCGCGTACTACCTGCTGATGACCGACCGGTACCCGCCGTTCTCGCTCGCCGACGACCCGGACTACCCGGCACGCCTCGAGATCGACTACCCGGCCGACGGCACGGCGCGCTGGCGGCCGTTCTTCGCGGGGATCCTCATCTACCCCTACCTGATCGTCGGGTTCTTCGTCTTCATCGCGGCGTACTTCGCGATCATCATCGCCTTCTTCGCGATCCTGTTCACGAAGCGGTTCCCCGAGGGCCTCTTCAACCTGGTCAGTGGCGCCATGCGCTGGCAGCAGCGGGCCAACGCCTACAGCCTCTTCCTGACGACCAAGTACCCGCCCTGGCGCCTGCGCGCCTGAGTACCAGTTCAGCGGGCGCCGAAGCTCGTCCAGGCTGAGCCGTTCCAGTAGCGAACCCTCGTCAGCCCCGTCGGGTCGGCGTACCAGTCGGCGGGCAGCTGCCCATCGGGCTCGATTGGCGTCCCGTCGGCGAGCTTCTCCGGTGGCCCGGATGCGGCAAGGCTCGCATAGAGCCGCCGCCGCTCACGGATGTAGAACGGGAAGGCGAGCGGCCCCAGCGTGGCCACGACGCTCGGCCACGCCTGTCCGAGGCCGTTGACCCGATGGTCCTCGTAGACCTGCACGCCGAGGATCGGCCAGGCGACGAGGGCCAGCGGCGCGACCGGCGTCAGGGCGATCCCGATCGGCACGACCAGCGCGGCCACCCCCGTCCAGCGGCGAAATACCCACTCCGGCGGCGGGTTCGGCGGGCGCTCCGGGCCCTTGAGCCACTCGAAGAAGCGGTCGAACCAGCCCGGCTTGGCCGAGCCCTCGGCGGTCAGCCGCCGGCTCCAGCGTCGGGCGCGGTGAAGCGGCTCGTCTCGCCCGGCGGGGCCTGGCCGTCACGGCCGACATAGCCACCCTTGCCGCCGACGATGAGGTAGACCGCGTCCTCGTCGGAAGGGTTGATGACCTTGCGGATCGTTGCCGCCGCCACGCGGGCGAGGCCGCCGGGTCCGAGGCGATGTCGCTCGCCATCGCCGAACTCCATCTCGATCACGCCCGAGTGGACGAAGTAGAGCTCCTCCTGCTCGTCGTGGAAATGGCGTCCCGTCTCGACGCCGGGCGGTAGCACGATCGCGTTGACGCCGAATGCCTCGACGTCCAGCGCCTTGCGTATCTTGCGAAACCCGTAGCCTTCCCCGAGCCCGTCGAGGCCGGCGACCGTGTAGCCGTCGCCCTTCACTGGCTCACTCACCGGTTCGCGGCTCATGCCCGGACTTTATTACCGTCCACTTCCCGCACGATCCCCGCCGATGCAGACGATCGCCACCCACGCACGCATTCCCGTAGAGCTGAAGCCGGCCGACGGCAGGTTCGGCTGTGGCCCGTCCAAGGTCCGGCCGGAGGCGCTGGCCGTCGTCGCCGAGAGCGCCATGGTGATGGGCACGTCGCACCGCCAGAAGCCCGTCAAGGACCTCGTCGCCAGGACGCGCGGCGGGCTCGCCGAGCTGTTCTCCCTTCCCGACGGCTACGAGGTGGCGCTCGGCGACGGCGGCACGACGGCCTTCTGGGAGGCCGCGGTCGCGGGCCTGATCCGCGAGCGCTCGCTTCATCTGAGCTACGGCGAGTTCTCGTCGAAGTTCGCGAAAGCGGCGGCCGCGGCTCCCTTTCTGAGTGATCCGGTGGTGGTCGAGGCGGAGCCGGGCGATGCCCCGGCCCCCCGTGCCGAGGACGGGGTGGACGCGATCGCCTGGGCGCACAACGAGACCTCGACGGGCGTGATGGTGCCGGTTACTCGCCCGGAGGGCGCCGGCGACTCGCTCGTGCTGGTCGATGGCACGTCCGGCGCCGCCGGCCTGCCGCTCGACGCCTCGCAGGTGGACGTCTACTACTTCGCGCCGCAGAAGGGCCTCGGTTCCGAGGGGGGTCTCTGGCTTGCCCTTCTGAGCCCGGCAGCGGTCGAGCGAATCGAGGCCCTGGACGGCGTCGACGGGCGCTGGCAGCCGGCGTTCCTCTCGCTCGCCACCGCGCTCGAGAACTCGCGCAAGGACCAGACCTACAACACACCCGCCGTGGCAACGCTCATCCTGCTGGCCGAGCAGGTCGAGTGGATGCTCGCGGGCGGGGGCCTCGACTGGTGCGTCGAGCGGACCTCGGCATCGTCGAGCCACCTGTACGGGTGGGCTGAGGCCTCCGAGCTGGTCACCCCCTTCGTCTCCGACCCGGCGAAGCGCTCGCTCGTGGTCGGGACGATCGACTTCGACGCCGGCGTCGACGCCGCAGCGCTCGCTGCGACCCTCCGTTCCAACGGCATCGTCGACGTCGAGCCGTACCGGAAGCTCGGGCGAAACCAGCTGCGCATCGGGATGTTCCCGGCCGTCGATCCCGCCGACGTCGAGGCGCTGACGGCGAGCATCGACTGGGTGCTGGACAACGTGGCGGACGTGCGCGCATGAAGGTCCTGGTCAAGGAGAAGATCGCCGACTCGGGCGTCGAGCTCCTGCGCCGTGACTTCGACGTGGAGCTTGGGCTCGACATGTCCAACGAGGAGCTGGACGAGCGGATCGGCGAGTTCGACGGGATCATCGTCCGCTCGGCGACGCAGGTCACCGCCGGCCTGATCTCGCTCGGGGGGCAGCTCAAGGTGATCGGCCGGGCAGGCACCGGCGTCGACAACGTCGACATCGACGCGGCGACCAAGCGCGGGATCATCGTCGTCAATGCTCCCGAGTCGAACTCGGTCGCGGCCGCCGAGCACACCGTCGCCCTGATCCTGGCGCTCTGCCGGAACATCCCGCAGGCGCACGCGTCGCTGGTCGCCGGCGAGTGGGCTCGCTCGCGCTTCGGCGGGACGGAGCTCTACGGGAAGACCCTCGGCGTGATCGGCTTCGGCCGCATCGGCCAGCTGGTCGCCAAGCGTGCTCAGTCCTTCGACATGGACGTGGTGGCCTTCGACAAGTTCGTCACGCCCGAGCGCTTTCGCGAGCTCGGCGTGGACGGCGCCGAGACGAGCGAGGAGCTCTACGAGCGCGCGGACTTCATCACCATCCACCTTCCGAAGACCCCGGAGACGGTGAACTGGATCGACGCCGAGGCAATCGCCCAGATGCGGGATGGCGTTCGCATCGTCAACTGCGCCCGCGGCGAGCTCGTTGACCTCGAGGCGCTCGAGGCGGGGCTCGAGTCCGGCAAGGTCGCCGGCGCCGCGCTCGACGTCTTCCCGTCCGAGCCAATGACCGACCACCCCCTGTTCGCACGCGACGACGTCGTCGTGACACCGCACCTGGGAGCGTCGACCGCCGAGGCGCAGGATCGCGCCGGGACCCATACGGCCGAGCAGGTCCGGGCGGCGCTCACCGGAGGCGTCGTGACCAACGCGGTGAACATCGCGGCGGTCCGCCCCGAGGAGATGGAGGCGCTGGCCCCGTTCGTTCCGCTCTGCGAGTCGCTCGGGCGCCTGGCGGCCGGGCTCGCCAGCGGCGCCGTCGAGCGGGTTCGCGCCGAGTTCAGGGGCAGGATCGCCGAGCACGACACACGGCTCCTCGGGATCGCGGTCCTGGTCGGCGTCCTCTCAGGGCACACCGAGGAGCAGGTCAACCTCGTGAATGCCTCGGCGGTGGCCGAGGAGCGCGGCATCGAGCTCGTGGAGGTCAAGGAGTCCGGCTCCGACGACTTCACGGAGCTGATCACGGTGCGCGTCGCGAGTGGCGACGAGGAGGTCGAGGCCGCCGGGACCGGGGTCGGCCCGCGCAACGTTCCGTACCTCGTGGGCGTCTGGGGCCAGAGCTTCTACATGCCGCTCGCCGAGCACCTTGCGATCTTCCGCTACGCCGACGAGCCGGGGATGATCGGCCGGGTCGGGACGACCTTCGGCGAGCACGGGGTCAACATCGTCTCGGCCGCCGTCGGCGCCAAGGCGGGCGACGACGAGGCCGTCATGGCGCTCACGACCGACGCTCCCGTTCCCGGAGACCTGATCGACGCGATCGCGGGCGGCAGCGGCTTCTTCGCCGGGCGCGCGATCGAGCTCTGAGCCGCCGGGCCGCGGAGCAGGTAGGTTCCGCGGGTGCGCGCCGTCGTCGTCCCCCGTACCGGACCCCCGGAGGTCCTCGAGGTCCAGGAGCGTCCGGACGCTCCGGCGCCCGCCGCCGGTGAGGTCCGCATCGCGGTCAAGGCCGCGGGCATCAACTTCGCGGACACGATGGCGCGGACCGGGATGTACCCGGACGCCCCACCGGTGCCCTCGGTCCTGGGCTACGAGGTCTCCGGCGAGATCGAGTCGGTGGGCGACGGGGTGGAGGAGCACGCGATCGGCGACCACGTGATCGCCGGGACCAAGTTCGGCGGCTACGCGGAGCTGGTGACGGTCCCCTCAGGACAGGCGCTCAGCCTGCCGGGCCATCTCACGTTCGACCAGGGGGCGTCGGTGCCGGTGAACTACGGGACCGCCTACGCGGCGCTGATGATCATGGGCGGCTTGCGCAAGGGCGACCGCGTCCTGATCCACGCGGCGGCGGGCGGCGTGGGCATCGCGGCTACGCAGATCGCCGCGTGGGTGGGCGCCGAGATCTACGGAACGGCCTCGCCCGCGAAGCACGACGCGATCCGCGCGCAGGGTGTGGCGCATGCCATCGACTACCGCAACCAGGACTTCGAGGCGGAGGTGCGCCGGCTCACCGACGGCCAGGGCGTCGACGTGATCATCGACGCGATCGGGCCGTCGAGCTTCCGCAAGGACTACCGGCTCCTGCGCCAGGGCGGTCGGCTGATCATGTACGGGGCCTCCGAGATCCAGACCGGCGAGAAGCGAGACCTGAGGGCGGGACTGAAGGCCCTGGCGTCGATGCCGCTTGCGACCATGCCCTGGTGGAAGAGCGCCGCGATGATGAACGAGAACAAGGGCGTGTTCGGGCTCAACATGCTGGCCTGGTGGAACTCAGAGGGCAGCCTCGACCGCATGATCGATCCACTCGCAAGCGGCCTCGAGGACGGGACCTTCACCCCGGTCGTTGCCGAGTCCTTTCCCTTCGATCGCGCCGCCGACGCGCATCGGTTCATCGCCGAGCGCAAGAACATCGGCAAGGTCGTCCTCGTTCCCTGACCGCTCAGGGCTCGCGAGCGTCGCGATCCGGGAGGCCGAGTCGGTCACCGAGCAGGCTGCCCGCCAGCACACTCCATAGGCTGTCCCCATGAGTGGATCGCTCGAGGGCCGGAAGGTCCTCATCACAGGTGCATCGTCCGGAATCGGCGAAGCGACGGCCCTCCTGCTCGCGGGCGAGGGCGCCGCCGTGGCCCTTGGCGCTCGCCGCAAGGACCGCCTCGACGAGCTCGCAGCCAAGATCGAGGCCGGCGGCGGCAAGGCGATCGGCATCGAGGCCGACATCACGCACGAGGATCAGGCCACGGCGCTGGTCGAGGGCGCGAAGGATGCTCTGGGCGGGCTCGACGGCCTCATCAACAACGCGGGCGTCATGCTGCTCGGCCCGATCCAAGGCGCCGACACCGGCGAGTGGCGCACCATGATCGATGTGAACCTCCTCGGGCTTCTCTACTGCACCAACGTCGCGCTGCCGATCATGCGCGACGGCGGGGGAGGGGACATCGTCAACGTCTCCTCGGTGGCCGGCCGCGTTGCCTCCCTGGGCTCCGGCGTCTACAACATGACCAAGTGGGGCGTGGTGGGATTCTCCGAGTCCCTGCGCCAGGAGGGCGCCCAGCTTGGCGTCCGTGTCACCTGCGTGGAGCCTGGGTTCGTGGAGACCGAGCTGCAGGGGCATAACACGAACCCGATGGTGATCGAGCAGATCGACAAGATGCGCGACAGCATGGACGTGCTCCAGCCCGACGACATTGCCAACGCCATCCTCTTCGCGGTTTCCCAGCCGCCCCGGGCCTCGATCAACGAGATCCTCGTTCGCCCCAGCAAGCAGACGCGCTAGATACAAACGTACGTGATAACGTACGGCTCGTGGCGAGCTCGCGAGCGATGCAGAACGGCGCTGTCGGCGTGCGGGTCCGGGCCCTTCGCGAGGGCATGGACATGTCGCTCCGCGACCTGGCCGGGCGTTCCGGCGTGAGCGCCCCGATGCTCTCGCAGGTCGAGCGCGGCGAGACCAGCCCGACCCTCGCCGTCGCCGAGCTGATCGCCGGCGGGCTCGAGTTGACGCTCTCTCAGCTCCTGCGCCTCGACGAGGGCACCAACGTCGCCGTGACCCGAGCCGGAGCCGGCCGGGTGCGCAAGCGCCGCGGCCACCGGGTCGAGGAGCTGACTCCGCCTGCGCCCGGGCAGCGAGCCGACGTCTCCATGCACGAGCTCGAGCCGGGTGCCGCGACGGGCGGCGCCGGCGACCCGCCCCTGCACGAGCCGGGGGCGCGCGAGACAGCCGTCATCCTCGACGGCGAGCTGACGCTCGTGGTGGACGGCGAGCACCACGAGCTCGGCGCCGGGGACAGCGTGACCTTCGACGCCGACCTCCCCCACCATTTCGAGAACCAGGGTCGCGAGGCGACGAAGTTCGTCGCCGTCGTCGCGGCGGGCCTCAGGAGGGGCTGACATGCCACGGACGCTGTTCGAGAAGATCTGGGAGGCGCACGAGGTCGACGAGGGCCTGATCTACATCGACCTCCACCTGGTGCACGAGGTGACCTCGCCCCAGGCCTTCGACGGCCTGCGCCTGGCCGGGCGCGCAGTTCGACGGCCTGACAAGACTCTCGCGACCGCGGATCACAACGTTCCCACTGACGGGACGGCGGTGGCCAGGCTGATCGCGGACGAGCTCTCTCGCGTACAGGTCGAGACGCTGGAGCGAAACTGCGCGGAGTTCGGCGTGCCGCTCTACTCGATCGGCTCCGAGCGCCAGGGGATCGTCCACGTGATCGGCCCGGAGCTCGGGGTGACCCAGCCGGGGATGACGATCGTGTGCGGCGACAGCCACACCTCGACGCACGGCGCCTTCGGCGCCCTCGCCTTCGGGATCGGCACGAGCGAGGTGGAGCACGTCCTCGCGACGCAGTGCCTGGTGCAGAAGCGCCCCAGGTCGATGCGGATCGTCTACTCGGGCGAGCTCGGCGCCGGCGTCAGCGCGAAGGACCTGATCCTGGCCACGATCGGGCGCCTGGGCACCGGCGGGATGACCGGCTACGCCGTCGAGTACGCGGGCGAGACGATCCGCGGCCTCTCGATGGAGAACCGCATGACGATCTGCAACATGACGATCGAGGGCGGCGCGCGCGCGGGGATGATTGCTCCCGACGACACGACCTTCGCCTACCTCGAGGGCAAGCCGGGCGCGCCGAAGGGCGCCGACTGGGAGCGCGCCCTCGACCGCTGGCGGACGCTGCGCACGGAGGAGGGC
>JAWVFM010000117.1:0-2806 GCA_033856015.1 Solirubrobacterales bacterium | reverse complement strand
CCAGTAGCTCGAGCTCTCCGCGAGCGGCTTGCGCGAGACCAGGATGACCGCGGCGCCGGCCGCGGCGGCGCACAGCGCCACGTGAAGGCCGGCGGCGCCGCCGCCAACCACGACGACGTCGCAGTCGAGCTCCTGGTTCGGTGGGTCCTCCGACAAGGCGCCGCTACGGTACTTGCGTCTTGGGTCTCTACGTCCACCACCCGTCCTCGCTCGAGCACGACACGGGCACTCACCCGGAGAACGCCGGGCGGATCCGGGCCCTCGAAGCCGCTCTGGAGGCGGCGGGCTGGTGCGGTCTCGACCGCTTCGAGGCGCCCGCCGCGACCCGCGACCAGCTCCACAGGGTGCACACCCCGAGGTACGTCGACGCGATCGAGGCGTTCAGCGCCGCGGGCGGCGGGCTGATCGACGCCGACACGATGGTGAGCGAGCGCTCGTTCGAGGCAGCGGTGCGGTCCGCGGGGGGTGCCGCGTGGGCGGCGGAGAGGCTCCTGGCGGGCGAGGACCGCTTCGCCTTCAGCGCCCTGCGGCCACCGGGACATCACGCTGAGGCGGCGCAGGCGATGGGCTTCTGCCTCTTCAACAGCGCCGCCGTTGCCGCGTCGCACGCCGTCGCGGCCTGCGGCGCCGAGCGGGTTCTCATCCTCGACTGGGACGTCCACCACGGGAACGGCACCGAGGCGATCTTCGCGGCATCGACCGAGGTCCTCTACGTGAGCATCCACCAGTGGCCGCTCTACCCGGGCACCGGCGCGGCGCTCGACGAGGGCGAGGCGGGCGCCGAGGGCTACACGATCAACCTGCCGGTTCCCGCAGGCTCCGGGAGCGAGGAATTCCGCGCCCTGGTCCAGCACATCGTGGCGCCGGTGGCCCGCGACTTCAGCCCGGCGCTGCTCATCATCTCCGCCGGCTTCGACGCCCACCGCGACGATCCGCTCGCCGACTGCCTGGTCGACGACGACGGCTACGGCGATATGGCTGCCTCAATTCGCGAGCTCGGAGCCGAGCTCGAGGCGCCTGTGCTCGTCTGCCTCGAGGGCGGCTACGACCCCGCGGCACTGGCTCGCTCGGCCATCAAGGTCGTGGAGGCGCTCGGCGGCGATCGGGTCCCGTTGGCGGCGCCGGCGCAAGCCGCGGCGCCGCACGTCGAACGTGTGGCGGCCCGCTGGCCCGGTGTCGGTGTCTAGGGCGTCAGCTGGGACTTGATGCCCGCGAGGAAGTCCTGGGAGAAGCCCGGGACTTCGTCCAGGTCGTCGGGTGACGTCAGGCCGCGGGTGTCGCGGAAGCGGATGACTCGCTTTGCCTGGGTGACGGACATTCCGAGGCGGCGGAGGTCCTCGAAATCTGCTGACGCGAGGCTGAGCGCGACCGTTGGTCCGCCGGACGTGGGCGCCTCGGCCTGCGGTGCCTCGGGCTCGGTGGTCGGCTCGGGCTCCGGCTCGGGTTCAGGGGCGGGCTCGGGTTCTGACTCCGGCTCGGGCTTCGGCTCAGGGGTCGGCTCCGGCTCGGGCTCCGGCTCAGGGGTCGGCTCTGGCTCAGGCTCCGGGATTGGCTCCGGCTCAGGGGTCGGCTCGGGCTCCGGCTCCGGGGTCGGCTCGGGCTCGGGAGCCGGCTCGGGCTCGGGAGCCGGCTCGGGCTCGGGAAGCGCCTCGGGTGCGGCGGCGGGTGGTGCGGGCGCTTCGCCCGCCGGGTCGGACTTCTCGGCTTCGGGGTCCGCCGCCTGCTTGGTGCGGCGGCGACGGCGAAGGATGCCCCGTGGCGCCGGCGGGTCGCCCTCGGGCTGCGGCGGGTCGGGCGGCTTCTGCGAGCTCGGCACGGGCACGGGCGGGGCCTCACGCGCTCGCTCGCTCGCCGCGCTCGCCAGCGTCTCCACGCCCCCGATCCTGCCCTCGGCCTCCTGGAAGCGGAGCTCGCGCTCGCGGGCCCGCTGGCGCTTCACCTCGAGCTCGACCTCGGTCGACCGCCGCTCGGCCGTCGTGGCGCGGTCATGGGCCTCCGCCAGCTGGCGGCGGGTCGCGGCGAGCTCGCCGTCGACGGCTGCCTTTTCGCGGACCAGCGTCTCCTCGCGCTCCCGGAACGATTCACGAGCCTCCTGGGTGCCGGCAGCGCGTGCCGCCGAAACCTCCTTCGCGACCCGGGCGTCGGCCTCGGCCTTCAGGCGCTCGGCCTGCTGGTCGAGCTCGGTCCGGAGGTTCGCGGCTGCGCGCGCTTCGGCGTCGGCAACGGACTTGCGCGCCGCCTCGGCGCCCTGTCGCTCGCCCTCCTTGCGAAGTGCATCGGCCTGCGAGCGAAGCCATGCCGAGGCCGATGCCCGGCCCTCCACGGCGGACTTCGCCGAGGTCTCCTCGGCCGCACGCGCACGCTCCTCGATCTCCTGAAGGCGGCGCTCGGCGTCGGCGACTTCCTTTGAGCGAGCTGCACGCTCGGCTGCCAGGTCCGTCTCCAGCGCGGCGACCTTTGCCTCGAGCTCCGTGCGCACCGCCGCGACCTCGGAGTCGACTCGGCGCTCAGCTTCCTGGCGAGCCTGCTCGGAGTCGGCGCGAGCCTTGCCCTCAGCCTCCTGGGCCCGGCGTTCCGCATCGGTACGCGCGGTCTCGGCGTCGGCCTCAGCGCGGTCGAGCTCCGCCTCGCGTGCCTTGACGCGCGCGTCGGCCTCGGCGGCGGCCGCCTGGTTCGCGCGCGCTGTCTCCTCTGCGATGCGCCGCTCCGCCTCCTCGCGCAGCCGCTCAGCCTGGGTGGCGAGCTCGGCCTCCGCGGCGCTGACCCGGTCCGCGGCGGCGAGGGCCCGCGACTCGATCTCCGACAG
>JAWVFM010000116.1:0-4477 GCA_033856015.1 Solirubrobacterales bacterium | reverse complement strand
CGGCGAACCTGGGTCTCCCCGGCTCCCGGCCCGCCATAGCGGACGTTGTCCAGCACCGAGCCGCGAAAGACGATCGGATCCTGCAGGACCACGCCGATCCTCTGTCGAAGAGCGTTGAGATCCAGCTCGTCGAACGGCACGCCCCCGGCAAGGGCTCGGCCCCGCCAGGGTCGGTAGAGGCCGAGCAGCAGGTAGAGGATGGTGCTCTTTCCGGCGCCGTTCGGCCCAGCGAGGACCACGCGCTCGCCGGGCTCGACACGCAGGTCGATGCCGTCGACGACGGCGCGGTCCCGATAGCCGAACCGGACGCCCTCGAGCGCGATCGCCCCGGTCCACTCGATCTCGCGTTCGCCTGAGTACGGCTGCGCCTCACTGGCGTCGAGCACCGCCTGTACGCGCGTCATCGAGTCGGCCCCCGCAACGACGTTTGGAGTCGCCGAGAGCACGCCCAAGAGCTGGGCGCGAAGCAGGGCGACCACCGCGTAGAAGCCGAGGAGCGAACCCAGGGACATCGACCCGGATGAGACCGCTGCCCCACCGACGATGAGGACGATGACGCCGGCGATGGCGGCGATCGTGCTCTGCGTCTGCGCGTAGGCAGCGAGCAGCCACGACATCGTGCGGCTCGAACCTTCGAGGGCTTCCGCCTCGCGTCGCCTCGCGGCAACCTCGAGCTCCTCGGCGCCGAGGGCCTTGGTGAGGGTCATCGCCCTGAACCCCACCTGGGCATGCGCAGCGAACGTGTCGTAGTCGGCGTGATAGCGGCCGGCCCATACACGGCCGGCGCGACCGATCCGACGCGCGAGGAAGGCGAGCAGCGGAGTCACGGCCACCAGCAGCACCGTGAGAAACGGGTTGATGTAGGCCATCGCGACGAGGAGGACGGTGGTGATCAGGAACGCCGGCAGCGCCTGCGCCATCAGCGCGTTCGCCATCACGTCCAGCCGCTCGGTGTCCTGGATGAGCGTGGCGTGGAGCACGCCGACGTCGGCGCGGTCGAAGTAAGCGCGCGGGAGCGAGTACAGCTTCGCCACCAGCTTCACGCGCAATTCGGTGATGGCTCGCTTGTTGGCCCTGAGGATCCAGTACCGGCTCCATAGGCCGAGGGCGCCGTTCGTCGCGAAGAGAGCCAGGACCAGCGCCCCGTTGCCGACGAGCGCTCCGGTGTGCCCACCGGGAATGTCGCTGTCGAAAACGTGACGGACGATCAGGGCGATCGGCACGAGCGAGACCGACTGCGCGACCGCGACCGCGATGCTCCCGGCGACCAGTTGCCGGGAGTCGCCGAAGAGGCCGGCGAACGTCTGCCAGTGGCGCCCGAGCCGGCTCATGCCGGGCCTCGTGCGCGCCGCCGGTCGAGTGACGCCTTGAGGGCCCAGAGGTGGTCGCGAACGGCAGCCGGCTGCATGAGCGTGTGGTTGGCTCCGTGCACCCGGCGACTCAGCGTGTGCTCGTGCACACGCACCTGGGCGACCCCGAGGTCGCGCGCGCGCAGGAACCAGTCGCTGAACTCGGCCCCGGAGTGGCCTGTCTCGAATGGGCCAACCAGATCGAGCGTCTCGCGCGACGCCATGAGCGCGCCGGCGAGCGGGGCCTCGCGGAGACCCTCGGCGAACCGAAACCTTCGAGCCTCGGCCGGTTCGAGCTCGGGGCTGAGGAACTGCCGGACGCCGCCAAGCGCGACCCCGGGTCCCGCCAGACCCTTCAGCGCAGCTGCTGCCAGCTCGAGCCAGCGCGGCTCCCAGAGATCGTCGGCGTCGAGAAACGCCAGGAAGGCACCGGTGGCCACCTCGACGCCTGCGTTCCGCGCGGCGCCGATGTTCGCGAAGCCGGCGGCGAGCACTCGCACCGGCTCGCCAATGGCACCGGCGATCGCCGCGGTGCGGTCGCGCGAGCCGTCGTCGACGACGATGACCTCGCGCGGTAGGAGGGTCTGCGCGAGCACGCTCGTGACCGCCGGGCCGATGTAGCGCTCCGCGTCACGGGCGGGCACCACGACGCTGATCGCCGGGTCGCTCATGCCTGCGCTCCAGGCAGCCGGCGCTTGCGCTTGACCGACTCGTGGATGACACGGAACAGGGCCTTGCGGTGGTGTTCGCGGTCGTGCAGGCTGTTCGCGTCGTGGATGCGGTAGCGGAAGAGGACCCGGTCGACCGACCCCATCCGCACCCCGGACTCCTTCATCCGCAGCATGAGATCGCCGTCCTCGCCCACTTCGAAGCGCGGGTCGAAGCCGCCGACTCGGTCGAGCACCTCACGGCGAATCAGCAACGCGGAGGGCATCAGCGAGCGCCGCGTCTCGGCCAGGACGCCACGAAGCCACCGGGGCCGCTCGATTCCGGGCTCCACGAACACCTCCATCATGCAGGCGACGGCGCCCTCCTCCGGGTGGTCGAGCAGATGGCGGACCTGAAGGTTCAGGCGCTCGCCGAGCCACACGTCGTCCGCGTCGCAGAAGCCGACGAGCTCGCCGCTCGCCGCTTCGATCCCCGCGTTTCGAGCCTGCGAGCGGCCGCGATTCAGACCGCGCAAAAGGATGACCGGGTACCGCTCGGCGATCGCCGCGGAGCCGTCGGTGGACCCATCGTCCACCACGATGATCTCGAGCGGCTCGTAGTTCTGGGCGAGCACGCTCTCGATCGCCTCGGCGAGGAACCGTTCGCCGTTGTACACGGGGATTACGACGCTGACGACCGGCGACTCCGCCTGCTTCACGTCGGACCCTCGCAGAGCGCGGCGAGCTCTCGGGCGACCCGGTCGAGGTCGCCGTCGAGGCCGATCTCGTAGCTCGGAAGCGCAGCTACCAGGGCGGCGAGGTAACGCATGGTTCCGTGACCATTCTGCGGAATCGCCAGGATCGAGGGGGCCGCGAGTGCGCGGAGCGAGTTGGCCGGCGAGGTTCGGCGGACGCCGGTCGCAACCCGGTGACTCGGCAGAACGATCGCTCGCAGGGGTATGTCGGCGCGGATCAGCTCCGGCCGATACTCCCCCAGATAGAGAACCTCCTTCGAGACGCCCTTGATCGGCTTGCCGCGCGGTGCGCCGGGGACGCCCTGCAGAAGCTCGAGCCCGTGTCCCTTCAGCTTCACTGTGGAGTACAGGCTCAGCGCCCTGGGGGCGTCGATGCCGGTGAGTGCCACGTAGTCATCACCCGCGAAGGTGAAGCCGCGCTCGAGGCAGGCGACCGAGGTCGTGGACTTCCCAGCCCCGCTGAAGCCCGCGAGCAGCACCCCGCCCGGCTCGCGTGCGACGCTCGCCGCATGCACCGGGAAGACCCCGAGTGGCTCCAGCATCCACTGGAGGAGCGTCCGCAGCGGCGAGGCAAGCTCGTGACCGGGTATCGACGCGGAGTCCCGCACCCAGACAACCGCCTCGGCGTCGTCGCGGTTCCACGCCATGAAGACCGGCGCATCGGGAAGGCACAGCACCCGGATTGGCCCGTCCGGGTCCGGCGCCATCTCCCCACGCGAAGCAAGGTCGGAGAGGTCGAAGGGCGAGGGAGGCGGAGCGACGCCGGTCTCGGCGCTGTCCCACAGGTTGATGACCACCGCTGGAGAGTCCTCGCCGAGTCGCTCGAGGTGCTGGAGAGCGGGGAAGATCGCCTCGCGCACGCTGTTCCCCGCGAACCGCAGCTCGAGCCGGACATCGCCCACCAGGATCTGGCGAACGTCCGTCCCGGCGCTCTCCTCAGCGCGCCGCGCCCCAGCCGTCAGGCCGTCCCAGAAGGCCCGGTGGGGCGACGCTAGCGCTCCGGCGCGTTGGGCCAACCGGAGTCGTCGATCTCGTGGATAGGGTCGAGGAGAAGAAGCTCCTGGAGGTCGGTGAACTTGCGAAGGACAGGCGTCTTGAACCCGCCGTTGTGGTCCGCGGTTGGTCCGGCGCCGCCGGCCTCCGCCGTATCCGGGGCCCCTACTCCGACCTCGATCAGCTCCTCCGCGGCCAGCTCGTCGATCAGATGCTCGACCGCGGTCGCCAGCGCTCCACCGTTGGCGCCGTAGCGGCCCTCGAGCGCGGTGACCGCGTCCTGCCGCGTCGTACCGGAGTCGACGAGCTGCAGGACGTCCGGCCCGGAACCCTCGAGGCTGTAGTAGGCGCCGGTCTCGAGCTGAATCAGGATCGCCTCGCCGTCGATGGTCTCGTGGACCACCTTCCGCGGATTGATGCTCAGCCACTCGGTGTTCATCGCCCTTCCTGTCCCGTTGAAGCGTCGCGCCCGCACGCGCTGGGGCTCGCACTCTAACGAGGCTCGGTATACCCCGGACGCGAAACCTCCAGCTTGCGCGCGACGTGCTCCGACAGGGCGTCGAGAAGCTCGGGAAGCCGCTGATCAGCCTCCCCGGCTCGAATCAGAGTGACGAGCTCCTGCGCACGGCGCTCCGCCTCAGCGTCGGCCTCGCCCGGGGCAGGCAAGGCCTCGGCGCCGCCGGCCAGCGCGCTGAAGAGCCGCGCGTCGGCGACGCTCGGAGCCTCGCCGGCC
>JAWVFM010000115.1:0-3075 GCA_033856015.1 Solirubrobacterales bacterium | reverse complement strand
ATCCGGATCAGCTTTTACTTCATAAAGTATAGCGCAGCTCGACCGGGCGATGGGGCGGCTTTATGGCGCTATCCGCCACAAACGCGCCCCAACGGCGGTTGGAGCCCCGACGCGGGTGCCGAGCGGGTGCTTAGAGCGAGGGCCGCATCTGGCGAAGGCGCCGGACACGCTCGTCGATCGGCGGGTGGGTCGAGAAGAGACTGGCCACGCCCTTGCCCGAGAACGGCTTGACGATGTACAGGCACTCCATCGCCTGGTTGACCTTCATCGGCACCGCCTTCGCCCCCTCCTCGAGCCGCAGAAGCGCGCTCGCCAGGGACTCCGGGTTGCCGCAGATCTGCGCGCCGGTGGCATCCGCCGAGTACTCGCGCTGGCGCGAGATCGCGAGTTGGATGAGGCTCGCGGAGATCGGAGCGAGGATGACCAGGGCGAGCGTTGCGACCAGGCCCAGCGGAGACTCGTCGTCGCCGCCGAACCACATGAGCATGTAGGCGATGTAGGTGATGGCGCCGCCGATCGCTGCGGCGACCGACTGGGTGAGGATGTCGCGGTTGCGGACGTGGCCCAGCTCGTGCGAGATGACGCCGCGAAGCTCGTCCTCGGAGAGGAGCTTCGTGATCCCGGAGGTGACCGCGACCGCCGCGTGCTCGGGGTTGCGCCCGGTGGCGAACGCGTTCGGCTGCTCCGAGGGGATCACGTAGAGGCGCGGCATCGGGAGCTCGGCGCGGGTGGCGAGCTCGCGGACCATTGCGTAGAGGCCAGGGGCCTGGTCCTCGGCGATCGGCTTGGCGCCGGACGCGGCAAGCGCCATCTTGTCGCTGAACCAGTACGTGCCGAGGTTGAGGAGGAGGGCGATGGCCAGGAAGCCTCCGGCCGCGCTGGCTCCGCCGATGAGCGCGCCGATCACGACCAGGAGGCCGGTTAGCGATGCCATCAGGATGGTGGTGCGGAGCCCTGCGCTGAAGTTGGAACGTTTGGTCGTCGTCATTGCGGCGGCCTCCTTGAAGTTTTGCGCCGTGGGGGAGCGTTTGACGCGGAAGGGTAATTCTGGCAGAGGTTGGACGTTCGGCCCATGGGGTCCAGCCCTCATTCGCGCCCGGGTCAGCCCCCAGAGGCGGGAAGCGCCGTGCGCGCGCCGATAATGACCTCGTGCGCCGCGCGACGCTTCTCACCCAGGTCCTGCTGGTCAACCTGCTGATCATCGTCGCGGCGGTGGTCGCGGCCAGCTTCGCCGCCAACCCGCAGCTGAACCTGGGTGACAAGCCGCGCGCCGCCCTGGTCCTCGGCCTTTCCGTCGCGCTGACCATCCTCGTGAACGTCCTCATGCTCCAACGTCGCTTCGTGCCACTCGAGCGCCTGGTCGACGAGATGGAGCGTGCCGACCTCTCGCGGCCCGGCGCGAACCTTCGCGAGCGCCCCGGCGCCGTCTCGGGCCCGGAGGAGGTTCAGCGCCTCGACCGCGCCTTCCGCGTGATGCTGGAGCGGCTCGAGGCCGAGCGCAGACGCAGCTCGAGCGCCGCCCTCGAGGCCCAGGAACGCGAGCGCGCTCGGGTGGCGCGTGACCTCCATGACGAGGTGAACCAGTCGCTCACAGGCCTGCTTTTGCGCCTCGAGGCGCTGCGCGCCAAGGCCCCGCCGGAGGTCATGGCGGATCTGACCGAGACCAAGACGCTCGCCAACCAGGCGATGGCGGAGCTCCTGTCGCTCTCGCGACAGCTTCGCCCCACCGCCCTCGACGACCTCGGCCTGAAGGCCGCCCTGGCCGGCCTGGTCACGGACGTCGACAAGCGCGCGAGCATCGCCGCGAGCTTCCGGTCGGAGGGCGAGTTCAGCGACCTGCCCACCGAGGTTCAGCTGGTCGTCTACCGCGTCGCGCAGGAGGCGATCTCCAACGCGGTCCAGCACGCCGCGGCGCGCACGGTCCGCGCCGAGCTCACCCGGAAGGGCGAGCACGTCGAGCTGACGGTGGCCGATGACGGCAAGGGGTTCACCTTCGACCAGGCCGCGCAGGGCCTCGGGATCGGCGGCATGCGCGAGCGCGCGCTCCTCGTCGGCGGCGAGCTTCGGGTCGAGTCGCGCCCAAGCCTGGGGACGACCGTCCGGCTGGACGTCGCGATCCCGGCCGACGCCACGCCTCTAGAGGCGTGATGCGGGTCCTCCGCGCACACGGCCAACCCACATCAAGCCTCTAGATTGATCCGGATGCGGTCGATAGAGAAGACGTGGAGGCAACTGCCGAACGAGTACGTCTCATGCGGGTCCTGATCGCCGACGACCACGGCATCGTGCGTTCGGGCCTGCGAATGCTGCTCGAGGCCCAGCCGGACGTCGAGGTGATCGCCGAGGCCGCGGACGGCGCGGACGCCCGCGACATCGCGATCCGCGAGCGCCCCGACATCGCGATCCTGGATGTGAAGATGCCGAAGCTCACCGGGCTTCAGGCCACGCGCGAGATCAAGGAGCACGCTCCCGAGGTCTCCGTCCTGATCCTCTCCATGTACGACGACGAGCGCTATCTGTTCGAGGCGCTGAAGGCCGGCGCGTCGGGCTACGTCCTCAAGGCGCAGGCCGACACGGAGCTCATGGACGCGCTCCACGCGGTCCAGCGCGGCGAGCCGTTCCTGACCCCGGAGGCGCAGCGCGCGCTGATCAAGGACGTGCTGGGCCAGGGATCGGTCCGCGACGAGGAGCTGACGCCCCGCGAGCAGGAGGTCGTGAAGCTCGTCGCCGAGGCCCACACCAACAAGGAGATCGCCGCGATCCTCCACCTCGCCGAGAAGACGGTGGAGAACCACCGCTCGAACGCGATGCGAAAGCTTGGGATGCGCGACCGCGTCCAGTTGGTCCGCTACGCGATCCGCCGCGGCCTGATCGAGCCGTAGACCCCTGGCCGCGCCGAGCTGCGGCAAAAACCTAGTGGCCCGCTAGGATTTAGCGAGATGTTGTTCTCGACGAAGGCGGAGTACGGCGTGCGGCTCATGGTCGAGCTCGGGCGACGCGGCGGCGGCCTCGTCACCGATGCGGCCCCGGTCGCGCTCAGCGCCGTGGCCGAGTCGGAGATGCTGCCGCTCTCCT
>JAWVFM010000114.1:0-3569 GCA_033856015.1 Solirubrobacterales bacterium | reverse complement strand
TCCCCGCCTTGGCCTCGCTGACGGCCTTGGCGACGTCGTCGGTGACGGTGCCCACCTTCGGGTTCGGCATCTTGCCCTGGGGGCCCAGCACCCGCCCGAGCTTGGAGACGACGGGACCCATCAGGGCCGGCGTCGAGATGGCGACGTCGAAGTCCATGAAGCCGCCCTCGACCTTCTCGGCCAGGTCCTGCGCGCCAACGTGGTCGGCGCCGGCCTCCTCCGCGGCCCGCGCGGCGTCGCCCTCGGCGAACACGGCGACGGTGACCGACTTGCCGAGTCCGTTCGGCAGGGCGAGCGTGCCACGCAGCTGCTCCTCCGCGTGGCGGACGTTGAGCCCGAGCTTGAAGTGGACCTCCACGGTCTCGTCGAACTTGGCGCTGGCCGTCTGCTTGACGAGCCCGACGGCCTCGGCCGGCGGGTAGTGCCGGTTGCGGTCGATCAGGTCGTATGCGGCGGCGAAGCGCTTGCCGCGACTCACAGCTCACCGTCCACGTCGACGCCCATCGAGCGGGCGGTCCCGGCGATGATCTTCGACGCCGCGTCCAGGTCGTAGGCGTTCAGATCGGGCATCTTGCGCTCGGCGATCTTGCGGATCTGCGCCACGGTGATCGTGCCGACCTTGTTGACGTGCGGCTCACCGGAGCCCTTCGGGATCCCGAGCGCCTCCTTGATCAGGACCGCGGCCGGGGGCGTCTTGGTGATGAAGGTGAACGAGCGGTCCTCGAAGACCGTGATCTCGACCGGGATGATCGTGCCGGCGTCCGCCTGGGTCTCGGCGTTGAACGCCTTGCAGAACTCCATGATGTTGACGCCGTGCTGGCCCAGCGCGGGGCCAACCGGCGGGGCGGGATTCGCGGCGCCGGCCGGGATCTGGAGCTTGATGAGGGTCAATACCTTTTTCGCCATTAGAGCTTCTTCACCTGATCGTAGGTCACTTCGACGGGGGTCTCGCGGCCGAAGATCGAGACCAGCACCTTGAGCTTGGCCGCGTCGTCGTTGATCTCGTTGATCTCGCCGGAGAAGTCGGAAAGCGGGCCGGAGATGACCTTGACGGTCTCCCCGAGCTCGAACTGGGCCCGCGCGCGCGGTCGCTCCTGGGCGCCGGCCGGGACGTCCTTGTGGAGCAGCCTGTCGACCTCGGGCTGGGAGAGCGGGACCGGCTTGTTGCGCGAGCCGACGAAGCCGGTGACGCCCGGGGTGTTCTTGACCAGGCCCCACGCGTCGTCGGTCATCTCCATCTGCACGAGGACGTAGCCGGGCATCGTGCGCTTCTCCACCGGCACGCGCTGTCCGTCCTTGAGCTCGGAGACGGTCTCGGTCGGGACCATCACCTGGCGGACGCGGTTGCGCTGCCCCATCGTCTCGATGCGGTGCTCGAGGTTCTGGCGGACCTTGTTCTCGTGGCCCGAGTAGGTGTTGATGACGTACCAGCGAAACATCGTCACGCCTAGAGGAGGTGCTGGACGAGGTAGTTGAAGAACGCGTCGAGCGCGCCCAGGTACGCGGCCGCGATCGCGATGAAGAGCACGGTCACGCCGGAGGCCTGAACCAGCGTTTCGCGGTCGGGCCACTGGACCTTCCTGAGCTCCGCGATGCACGACGCGAAGAAGCCGAAGACGCCGCCCCGCTTGCGCTCCTGGGTCGGGACCTTGGGCGCGCGCCGGCGCTCGGACTCCTTGGCCCGCGCCTTGCGCTCGCGCTCCTCCTTCTTGGCGGCCCGGCGGCCGATCCGATCGCCCGGGGCCTCGAGGGCCTGGTCCGGCCTGCCCACGTCGGCTCGCGACGGGGCGGGCGCCTCAGGCTCGGCGCGCGGCGCCGGAATCTCGACCCCCGCCTCGGCGGCTTCGGCCTCGATGACGTCTGCGGACTCGGGGACCTGGGTGCGGTGCTGGGCGCGCGACTGCGCGGCCGGCGAGTTGTCCTGCTGTGCGTCGCGTTGGCGGCGCTCCGCCTTGCGCTGGGCTCGAGTTTTGGCCATGGTGGATTTACCGCGTTTCTTTGTGCGCGGTGTGGTGGCCGCACCAGCGGCAGTACTTGCGCATCTCGATCCGGTCCGGCGTGTTTCGCCGCGACTTGTTGGTTTGGTAATTACGCCGCTTGCAGTCTTCGCACGCGAGCGTTACTGCGATCCGGACATCTCCGCGGGCCACTGGTTCCCCTCGTCGTCCAGGCGGGCCTCCGGACGTGGATGCTCCGCCACCTGAAAAAAAGACCCCGGCCCAAGGGCCTGAGGTAGGCGAAGAATAGCGCAGAGAAAGCGGCTCGCCACGGGGCAGCGGCGGTGTCCGCGAGCTACCCGAAGGGGAGGCTCGACAGCAGGCGAATCCGGCCGCGAACCGCCTGACCATGCGCCACCGGCATGTTCCGTCTGACGACCTCGCCGGTGTGGACGCGCTGCGAGCCCACGGTCTTCCAGCGCCCGCCCGCCCGCTTTTGGAAGCGCATCCGGCCGCCGGCCGGCGAGCGCGACCAGACTTTCGCGTGATTCCCGTGCCGCGAGGTGATGACGAAGGGGAACCGCCACGCGGTGAACGACGGCTTTGGCTTGCCGCTTGCGAAGAAGACGCCGGTCGCCGAGGAGCCCGGGTTGATGGTTCTCGCCGCATCGCGAATCTGGAGGTTGATGACCGCGCTGGCTCCCTGTCTCGCCAGCAGCTGCAGCGCGACCTCGAGATAGCGCGCCTGCTTCATCGGCGAGACGCCCTCGGCGTGGTCGGGCGGGTTCGATTCCCACCAGATCTCCGTGGCCCAGAGGGGCCGGTGGCCGCCGGGCTTCACGAGGTGGTGGCTCTCCGCGGCGCGAACGGTCTTCCGGAGGTTCTTGAAGTCCGGCGTCGCCACGTCATTCGGGTTGATCGCGCTCCGGTTCGGCCCGCCGCTCGTATCGATCGGATGGTCGCCGACGATGTCCATGTGGGCCTTGTCCGGGCACTTGCCGGCGTGCAGCGAGGCGGTCTTCCCGTGCAGGCAGAGGAGCTTGCGCAGGAAGATCAGCGGCCTCGTGCGATCGCCTCCCGGGTCCTCGCCATACGGAGCCAGGCCGCCGCTCACGACCCTGTCCCCCCGCTGCGCCGACTTCACGCCGCCGTAGAACGCGTTGAGGAGCTTGCGGTAGATGCCGGCGCTCGTCTGGTGCTTGCCGCGGTACTGAGGCGTGATGTAGGCGGAGAGGTTCGGCTCGTTCCACGCCTCGTAGAACCGCACGCGGGGCAGCGGCCCTCCGGCACCGCCCGGGTTGTAATGCCCCGAGTAGCGCTTCGCCAGCGCGTGACCGAGATGCCCGAACGCCCCGGCCTTTGGTCGCCACGTCCCGGGCGAGACGGAGCTCGGAGCATGGCGTGCCTGTGCCCAGGACGGCGCCGAGTAGACGGTCAGCAGGACCGTGAGATGGTGGCCGGCGGCGCTCCTCACCGCGGCATCCAGCGTTCCGAAGCGGTATGCCGGGTCGGCCGGGTCTCCCGGATGGGACGGCTTTGACGGCGCGAGCGAGCTCCACGTGATGTTGAGGCGGGCGATCTGCGAGGAGGCTGCGGAGGTCGCCTGGAGCCAGCGCCCGCGCACCTTGGGGT
>JAWVFM010000113.1:0-6242 GCA_033856015.1 Solirubrobacterales bacterium | reverse complement strand
CGCAGAAGGGCAAGACCGAGATGAACTGGTGGAACGCCTGGAAGGTCACGGCGAAGGTGAACGGCGACCACGTGAAGATCACGAACGTCAAGCACACCGAGGGCCCGTCGCAGATCGGCGGGGGCATCCACACCGACGGCAGCTCTCAGATCAAGGGCAGCAACGGCGACGCCAGCCCGAGCACGCAGTGCAGCGCCAGCGGCCGTGCCGGCGCCTACAACTGCAACGCCACCAAGCTCACGGTCAAGCTCGGCCATCACGCCGCGCGCTTTGCCCACGACCCCAACGCCAAGAACGCCTTCCTCGTCACGGTCCCGGGGTTCGACGACGCCAGCGCGTCCTACAGCGGCAATGCCCCGAGCAAGTTCACCTGCAAGAACAACCTCGGAACAAACCTGTTCCCGGGGGGCTTCGTGTCGGACGCCTTCGGCGGCACGAACTACGCGCAGGTCAAGATGTCCGAAAAGGACATCGCGAGCCTGAAGGACCACGACCCCACCCAGGATCGGATCACCGAGGCCCTGACGAACAAGTCCCCGGACTGGCTGCTCGCGCCGCCGGACCCGGGGTCCAGCTGCGCCGTCGCCTCCGATACCGACGGGACGTGCCACTACACCAAGTCCCTGCACGGCGCCCAGTTCATCTTCAGACGCGTTAGCTAGGCAACGCCTCGACGCTCACGGGGTCTGGGGGAGATCTGAGACACTCGCGACGAATCGGAGGAACGAGAGTTCTCGAAGTTGCGAGCGTGGGCTCATAGCAAGGGTTGAGGCCGGGTCTAGTCCCCGGCCAGGAGTAGGTGGTCGCTGCCGCTGAATCGGGTGCGGTGCTCAACCGTCGCCAGATCCACGCGCCGCGGCACCTTGGATCCGAAACGCTCGATCGACTTCCCCTCGAAGGTGCTCCTGCTGCGGAGCCCGAAGCCGGGCGCGGGAGATCGGTGCGCGCCCCCGGTGGCGCCCACAACTTCGATCTCGGAGACCTGGACGTGGGGCGCGACCACCGCGCCGCTCAGGTGGGACGCGTATGGCGGACGACGCACGGCGGGAGGGAACACCGGCCTGGACCCGTCGAGGTAGGAGAGGAAGGGCTCGGCGGGCGGGTTGCCGAGCAGGATGATGAGGCGCTCGCCGTGGGGCGGGCCGAGCGCGGCAGCGAAGCCACGCCAGTCGTCGCGCTGTAGCGCGGGACTGAGCTCGACCGTAACAACTGCGGTCGCGAACACGACGCAGGTCAGCACCGCCGCGCCGATGCCCACCCGGGGGGGAGGGGTAACACTCAGCCCGACTGCGAGCGCGACCAGTAGGGGCAGGAGCGTGGCGCTCTCGTTTCGAAGGTCGAACAGGTCCAGCCCGGCGACGGCGAGCCCCATCGGCACGATGATCGCGGCGCCGCCGATCACGAAGGCCACGATGGCGCCGCGACGTTTGCGGGCCGGGCTCCTCGAGGCGAGCAGGACGGCCGCGAGCACGGCGGCGGCGGCGAGCACAGTGAAGCTCCCGTACTCGATCGCCTTCGCCATTCCCTCGGTCGGACCGATGCCACTCGCCTCCACGCGCTGGCCGTTGACGAACGCGAAGCTCACGGCGAGATGCAGACCCCGTCGCAGGAGTGGGGTCCGGGCGGCCTCGACCACATTGGGATAGCGGTCGTGCTGGTGGATCGCAAGTGGCAGGAGCGCGACACCCACAGCTGACACCCCAAGCGTTGCGAGCGCAGGGGCTAGCCGGTGCCGCGCGGCGACCACGAGCCAGATTGCCTCGGGCGCGACGAGAAATGCGGCGAAGTAATGCGTCGCGAGGGCAAGCGCCGAGCCGACGGCCCAGGCTGCGTAGGCGCTTGGGGTGGGAGTCTCGAGAGCGCGGACGAAGAGATACAGCCCGACGCCGGTGAGCAGGATGAGGAGCGCGTAAGCGCGCGCCTCCTGCGAGTACCAGATCAAGAACGGGTTGAAGGCCACCAGTCCAGCGGCGACCAGCCCGGCACGCCCTGAGGCCAACCGCCTGGCTGCAAGGTAGGCGGCTGGGATGGTGAGAGTCCCGAACAGAGCCGAGAGCGAGCGCAGGCCGATAGCCCCGTGGCCAAAGAGGTGGCTCCATCCCCAGGCGAGGACGTAGTAGAGCGGCGGCGTGCGCTCAGAGTCCGGGATGATCGCGAGGGTGTTGCCGAGGCTGGGCTGCAGGATCCTCGCTGCGGTCACGGCCTCGTCGCGATCGAAGCTCTGAGCCCCAAGCGTGAGGAAGCGGATCAGCGCGCCCGCGACGATCAAGGCTGCGAGAACCTGGAAGTGCCGCTGACGCACCGCCTTATTCAAACAAGGAGCCACGCTCCACGCGCGAGGTGTCTCGTGCTCTGGCTAGCCCGGCGCCATCGGCGCGCAGGTCTGCCTTGGAAGCCGGGGCATCGCATGCTTGAGCCGAGCAGCTGAGGGGAGCGTGCGCTAGCCGAAGGCGTCGCTGGTCCGGTTGACGTGGCTCCCCACAGTCGCTTAGGGTCGTCGCGGTATTGAGCGGGACGCTCGACGTTCAAGAGGAGGGAGCAGATGGGCCGGTTCGGCCTGAGCGCTGGATCCACGCGGCACGCACACGGGCGCTGGCACGGGCGCTTCGCGATCTCGCTTGGACTCTCCGCCCTCACCGCAATGCTGCTCGGGGTCGCCGCTGACCCGCAGCTCGCGCAGGCAGCGCCCGGAACGATCACCGGCCATGTCACCGACGGCTCGAGCAACAACCTCCAGGGCGTCTTCGTCACGGCCCGCAACCTGAACGGCAGCAGCAGCACCGACACGACCGACTCCAGCGGCAACTACATGATCGCCGACTTGCCGACCGGGCCCTACATCGTCCACTTCGAGGCCTCCGGAGTGGTCGGCGACTTCGCCACCGAGTATTACGACGGCAAGCCCACCTTTGGCTCGGCCGACCGGGTGTCGGTGACCGACGGGCAGACAACCTCCAACATCGACGCCTCGCTGGCAGCGGGCGCAACGATCACGGGCCACGTCACCGATGACTCCAACGCCGCAATCGAGGGCGTCTGCGTCGAGGTCCTCGCGCCCGATGGCGAAGAGGAATTCAGCAGCCGGACCGACCTGGCCGGTAACTACTCGATTCCGCACGTTGCGGCTGGGAGCTGGACGCTCTACTTCGACGCCGAACCCGACTTTTGCGTCTCGAGCGGCAACTTTGCCTCGGAGTACTACAACGACAAGCCCGACTTCGACTCGGCCGACCCGGTGGTGGTGACCGCGGGAACAACGATCTCGAACATCAACGCCTCGCTCGCCTCACTGAACGATCTCAGCGTTCAGCTCGCCGGCTTGGGCTCGGGCACCGTGACGAGCTCGCCGGCCGGCATCGACTGCGGCGTGACCTGCTCGGCGCAGTTCAACGACGGCGCTCAGGTGATCTTGACGGCCTCTGCCGCCTCGGGCTCAGCCTTCACCGGCTGGTCGGGAGGCGGCTGCTTGGGCACCGACACCTGCATGGTGACGATTAATGCCGACACCGCGGTCACGGCAAGCTTCTCGCCCAAACCCCCTAACACCAAGATCTCGGGCGTGAAGATCGATCAGGCCCACGGCTCGGCGACGTTCGAGTTCGAGTTGGTTGGTGGTGTGACGGCGAAGGCGAGCTCGGGTTTTCAGTGCGCGTTGCTGAAGAAGAAGCACGCCAAGCCGAGGTTCAACGCCTGCAAGTCACCCAAGAAGTACAAGCACCTGAAGCCGCACGGCTACATCTTCGAGGTCCGGGGGTTCAACGCTAACGGCAAGGACCCGACGCCGGCGAAGAAGAACTTCAGGATCAGGGGATGATCCCCTCCATGCAAAGCGGCACTGACGGCCGAGGTGTCCAGGTTCAGGCGACCCCGAACCCCGCCTAGACGTTCACAGCGACGTACTTCGTCGACAGGTACTCGTTGATCCCCTCGTTGCCGCCCTCGCGGCCGACCCCGGACTGCTTGACGCCGCCGAACGGGGCCCCGGCATTGGAGACCATGCCCTGGTTGAGCCCGATCATTCCCGTCTCGAGGCGCTCGCAGACGCGGAACGCGCGCTTCACGTCGCTCGTGTAGAGGTAGGCGACCAGGCCGTACTCGGTGTCGTTCGCGGCGGCGACGGCTTCGTCCTCTGAGTCGAAGGTCGCGATCGGGGCGACCGGCCCGAAGATCTCCTCGCGCAGGACGCGGGCATCCGGGCTGACGCCGTCGAGGACCGTCGGCTCGTAGAAGTAGCCGGGTCCGTCCACGCGCTTGCCTCCGCAAAGCGCGCGGGCGCCCTTCGACAGCGCGTCCTCCACCAGCTCGGCGACTTTCGAGCGCTGGTCCTCGTCGATCAGCGGGCCGACGTCGGTGCCCTCCTCGCTGCCGGCGCCGACCTGTAGCGCGCCCATCCTCGCGGTCAGCTTGGTCGCGAACTCGCCGGCGACGGGCGCCGCGACGTGGAAACGGTTGGCGGACGTGCAGGCCTCCCCGACGTTCCGCATCTTGGCGACCATCGCGCCCTCGACCGCCGCGTCCAGGTCGGCGTCCTCGAAGACGACGAACGGGGCGTTGCCCCCGAGCTCCATCGAAACCCGCAGCACCCCGTCTGCCGCCTGGGCGATGAGCTTGCGGCCCACCTCGGTGGAGCCGGTGAAGGAGAGCTTCCGAAGCCGTGAGTCGCCGATGATCGGACCGGCGACGGCGCTCGAGGACGAGCTCGTGATGACGTTCAGGACTCCCGGCGGCAGGCCTGCCTCCTCGAGGAGCTGCGCCAGGGCCAGCATCGAGAGCGGGGTGAGCTGCGCCGGCTTCACGACCATCGTGCAGCCGGCGGCGATCGCCGGGCCGATCTTCCGCGTGCCCATCGCGTTCGGGAAGTTCCACGGGGTGATGAAGAAGCACGGCCCGACCGGCTGGCGCATGACGAGGACGCGGCTGGCCGCGTTGCCGGCGGTCTTGTAATAGCCGTCGATTCGCAGGGCCTCGCCGCTGAACCAGCGGAAGAACTCCGCGGCGTAGGCGATCTCCGCCTTCGACTCGGCCACCGCCTTGCCCATCTCGAGCGTCATCAGCAGGGCCAGGTCGTCGCTTCGCTCTCCCAATAGCTCGAACGCCCGGTAGAGGATCTCGCTGCGCTCGTTGGGCGCTGACGCCGCCCACTCCGCCTGGGCGCCGACGGCGGCGTCGAGAGCGGCAGTTGCGTCATCCGGCGTCGCGTCGGCGATCTCGCAGAGCGCTTCTCCTGTGGCCGGGTCCTCGACGGACAGGGTGCCGGCGCCGGAAGCGTCGCGCCATTCCCCCCCGATCAACAGGCGCTTCTCGACGTTGTCCACGACCGGATGCTGCACGGCAACGCTCATCCAACACTCTCCTTGTGCTCTAGCCTCACGTAGCAGCAGGGTACCCACGCGGCAGCGCCGGCAGGCATCGTTGTGTGGCTAAGGCGCCGGGCGGGCGGCGCCGAAAGGAGTTCCGTGCGGAAGCTGAGCAGCTTGAGACCGGTCTTGGCGTGCATCGCCGTCGTGATGCTGTTCGCCCTCACGCCGGCGGCGTCCGCCAAGTGGGTCATCAAGGGCCACGGCTTCGGCCATGGCATCGGGATGAGCCAGTACGGCGCCTACGGATATGCGCAGCACGGCCGCAACTACAAGCAGATCCTCGGCCACTACTACAAGCACACGAAGGTCGAGAAGGTCAAGCCCCGCAAGATCAAGGTGCTGCTGACCTCCGGGGTCGGGGCCGTGTCTTTCAGCGGCGCCAAGAAGGCGTGCGGGCGGTCGCTCTCGAAGTCGAAGGCCTACTCGTTCGCGAGCAGCGGCTCGCGCGTCGTCCTCCAGAACGGCAGGGGGCACAAGCTCTCGAGCTGCGGGGGCACCGGCTCCACGGCCGGCGGGCGGGCGATCACGATCTCGGGGCACAAGTACCGGGGAGGGCTGGTCGCGACCCTCGTGAGCGGCTCGCTCTACGTCATCAACCGGGTCGGATTGGAGGATTACGTCCAGGGCGTGGTCCCCAACGAGATGCCGGCGAGCTGGGCGCAGCAGGCGCTTCGCGTCCAGGCTGTCGCGGCGCGCTCCTACGCCCTCGCGACGCGCTCGGGCAGCAGCGTCTTCGACGTCTACGACGACACCCGCAGCCAGGTGTACGGCGGCCTCCAGTCCGAGCAGGCGGCCAGCAACCAGGCCACGCGCAAGACCGCCGGAAAGGTGGTCACCTACCACGGCAAGGTCGCCACGACCTACTTCTTCTCAACCTCGGGC
>JAWVFM010000112.1:0-7783 GCA_033856015.1 Solirubrobacterales bacterium | reverse complement strand
AAATCGAGGTTCCTGAGGGCGTCACGTACGGCCGTTCGCACCGGCTCGGGCTCCGCCTCGGTCGCCGGGGGCTCCAGCCCGAGCTCGCGGTAGACAAGCTCGCGCTGGGCTGCGAGCAGCCCGCCGTGCCCGTAGTCGACGAGGTGGCACTCGATCACTCGGCGGTCGGACTTCGCGTCGAGCTCGGCCAGGTGCTCGGCGCCCAGGGCCTCTGCGAACTCGGGCGCGCCCGGGAACATCGGGTCGATCGGCAGGTAGGCGAAGCGGGGGTTGCGCTGCGCCGAGCGCAGGATTCCGGCCATGCCGAGCATGCCGATCACCCCGAGCATCGGGTCGCCGCTTGCGTCGACGACGTCCCGCCAGATGACCGACTCGAGGTGGATCGCGCGCTCGCGCGCGTGGGCCAGGCGCGGCCCGAGGATTCGGTCGGAGTCCACGAACGCCGGCGCGTTGCGCGGGCTGAGCGCCACTGCGTAGCCGACGATCTTGTCCTCGGAGTCCTTCACGGTGGCGACGTGCTGCGGGGCCTCCTGGAGCAGGCGCTCCGTGAGCTCGAAGTCCTCCTCGTGGGGTGTCCCCCGGATCAGCTCGGCGAGCGTGAGCGCGTCGCCGGGGCCCGCATCGTCCAGCCGCAGGCGGGCGCTGGCCTCCCATGAGTACCCCCAGCGGATCGTCGGGTCCTCGGCCAGGTGAGCGAGGTCGATCGAGAGCAGGAGCTGACCGGTGGCGACGGCGCGCTCGTAGAGGTGGTCGGCGATCCTCAGCCGCAGGTCCCGCTCGAGCTCGGGGTTGCGGCGGCTGATGACGGTGCGCAACGCTCGCGCGACGAGGTCGTGGAACCCGAGCCCTGAGCCGACCGGCTCCGTCGTGTACCGCTTGGCCAGCCACTCGAACTCGGCCTGCGGGTCGCACCCCGGGATCGCCTGCGCGAGGAGCTCCGGCGTCGTCACGCGGGCGATTGCGGCTGCGCCCATGGTCGCGAGATGCGGCCCGAAGACGTCCTCGTCGGTGAGCCGCCTGACGAGCTCCTCGACGAACTCTGGGCGTTCGAGGCCCCGGGTCGGCTCCCATCCCGGCTCGGCCCCGGCCGCAATGGCGGCGAGGCTGAGGGCCAGGGGCGAACCGCCCGCCCAGCGGACGATGTCGTCGGCCGCATCGCCGCCATCGATCCCCTGCATGCGCAGGATCTCGCCGGCGTCCTCGCGCGTCACGTCGTCGATCTCGAGCTCCGCCGCGATCGACTCCCAGCCGTCGCGGAACCACGCGTCGTCCGGGCGCTCGCGGCTGGCGATCACGACTCGGGCGCCGTCCGGAAGGGTCGGGAGCAGCGCCTTCCGCAGGTATCCGCCGAGCGAGGCGATCCGCTCGAAGGTGTCGAACACGACGAGCGGGCGCTCCTCACGTTGCGCCTCGCCGAGCAGCGACTCGAGCGCATCGGGCGCGGGCGCGACGTCGCGGCCCTCGATCCAGTGCACCGCGAAGCCGGCGGGCTCTGCCCGGCGGGCGAGCTCCCGGAGGAGGGTGCTCTTGCCGATCCCGCCGGCCCCGTGGATCAGCAGGATGCTCGTCTCGGCATCGCTGCTCAGGAACCGTTCGGCGATTTCGAGCTCGCGAACGCGCCCCACGAAGCGCCGCGCGTCCCGTTGCGCGAGGCGATCTCCCAATGTGACCTGCCCGGTTGTGGCCCGACTCGAGGCGATGACCCGAATGAGATCAGACTTTCGGCCGGCGATGGGGTCAGCCGGCGAGAAGCCTGAAGCCGTTGTGCGCCGGGTCGGTCGCGTCCACGGTTCCGTCCCGCTGCTCGACGGGCACGCCGGACTTGGCCAACCGGCCAGCGGCCTGCGCGACCGCATCGTCGTCGCCGGTGACCAGCTCGAAGCGCTCGAGGCCCACGGATCCCTCCGGGGGCGATGGCGCGCCTTCGCCGTTCCACGTGTTGACGCCGATGTGGTGGTGGTAGCCGCCGGCGGAGACGAACAGCGCGCCCGGGTAGCTGCGGACGGTCACGTCCAGGCCGAGGACGTCGCAGTAGAAGCGCTCCGAAGCCGCGATGTCGGCGACGTTCAGGTGCACATGGCCGATGCGCGTCCCCGCGGCGACGGGCTTCGCAGCAGCGCTCGGCTCGAGCTCCGCGAGGATCGAGTCGAGGTCGAGCGGGAGAGATGCCATGCGGATCTCCTCGCCGTCGTACGCCCATTCGGACGGGGGTCGGTCACGGTAGATCTCGATCCCGATGCCGTCGGGATCCCGTAGGTAGAGCGCTTCGCTCACCAGGTGGTCGGACGCCCCGGTGAGCCGCTCGCCGGCCGCCGCAAGCCGCGCGAGCGAGGCCGCGAGGTCGGGCCGCGACGGAACCAGGATCGCGAAGTGAAAGAGGCCCGTGGTGCCGGGCGGCCGCGGCGGGGCCTCGGGCTCGCCGCGGAGGTGCAGAAGCGCTTGGCCGCCGGCGCCCATCCGGGCGACGCCGCCGGAGCGCCCGACCTCCTCGAGACCCAGCGCGCCCTCGTAGAACTCGATCGAGCGCTCGAGGTCCCGGACCACGAGGTGGACAGCGCCGATCCTCGTGGCGGATGGGAGGGCGGCCTCGCTCATCCGCGAAGTATCCCGTGGGCCCTCACCCCTCGAAGAGCGAGTAGCCGTACTCGCCGCGCTTGTACGCCAGCTTCGCGATGGCGGTCATCCGCTCGTCGTCATTGCTCTCGATCTGGCGGAAGCGCGCCCTGACGCGGCCTGCGGCTCGCGTGCAGAACGTGTCGGCGATGAAGCGCTCCTGGCCCGAGGGCTCCACGCCCTGGTCTTCGAAGATCGCGCTGACCCTTGAAAGCACTGCGATCTGCGCGTAGATGTCGGCAAGCGAGTCCGCGATCCGCTTCTGCTGGAGCTGCGCTTCGACGATGCCCTTCCGGTGCTTTCGCAGCAGCCCCTCGGTGAGCCCGGAGAGCTCCTTGACCTGCTCGGAGACCGCATCGGCGTGTGCGCTGAGCTCGGGGTGCGCCTTGCTGATTCGGCTCGGGCGAACCTCGCGCTGGATGCGGCCGCCAACGTACTCGGCCAGAACTCCGATTGCCCGGATCGGGTCGGCGAGGCCGATTTCGCCGAGCTCCGAGAGCTTGTCGCCCACGGGCTTCATGCCGGTGAGCGCGACGAACGCCCGCAGCACGTCGTTGGCCCCCTCGAAGATCGGGAAGATGCGGATGTCGCGGAGGACCTTCTCGTACGGCTGGTCCTTCATGTAGCCGGAGCCGCCCGCGAGCTGGAGCGCCCGGTTGGCCGCGTACCAGAGGAACTCCGTCCCGGAGATCTTGCACATGGCCGACTCGAGCGAGTAGTCGTGGACTCCTGAGTCCACGAGCCCGCAGGTCAGGTAGGCCATGGACTCCAGGCCGAAGAGGTAGGAGACCATCCAGCCGATCTTCTCCTCGACGAGCTCGAACTCGGCCAGCGGCCGGTCGAACTGGCGCCGCTCCTTGACGTGGCCGATCGCCAGGTCGAGGAGCTTCTTGGCGCCGCCCACGGAGCCTGTGCCGAGGCCGATCCGGCCGTTGTTCAGAACCTCCATCGCGATGCGGAATCCGTCTCCGGGCTCCCCGATGACGTTCTCCGCCGGGACCCTGACGTCGTTGAAGTAGAGGCGGCGCAGGTCGTTACCGCGCAGCCCCATCGTGTCGAAGCGCTCGCCGACCTCGAACCCCTTCATGCCCTTCTCGAGGATCAGCGCGATGTGGCGGTCCTTGCCGTCGACCTCGCACCGGGCGAAGGTCGTGAACACGGAGCCCTTGGAGCCGTTGCCGATGTAGCGCTTCTCGCCGTTGAGCACATAGGAACCGTCGGCCTGCAGCACGGCGCGCGACTCGATGTTCCAGGCGTCCGAGCCGGCGTTCGGCTCAGTGAGCGCGTAGCCGGCGAGCTTGCGCCCGGAGGCGAGATCGGGGAGGAAGCGCTCCTTTTGCTCGTCGGAGCCGAACATCACGATCGCCTTGAAGCCGATGGACTGGTGGACGCCCAGGACGATCGAGAGCGTGGAGTCAATCTGCGCGAAGGTCTCGAAGACGCGGGCGTAGCCCGTCTGCGAGAGGCCCTGGCCGCCGTAGCGCTCGGGGACGTAGAGCCCGCACAGCCCGGCCTCACCCAGCTGGCGGATGACATCGTCGCCGATCCAGCGGTCCTCCTCGATCTTGCGATGGTCGAGCGAGCCGGCGATCTCGTGGGCGGCGTTGATCAGCCCGCGGATCCGGTCCTGCTCGGCGGCCTTCGGCTCCGGCCAGGGGAACACCATCTCCTCGTGGATCTCGCCAAGAAAGAGCGCCTTGGCGAACGACGAGACCGGTTCCCGCTTGAGTTCCTCTGCGCCCTGCTGGGTGCTCGTCGCCTCCACGGCTCCTCCTTCGGCGTTGGGCGTCTCAGCCTACCCGCCATGCCTGGCGGGCTAACCCAGGTCGAGCTCTGCCTCGGCGCGGTCGGCGATCAGCCGTGCCAGCGCGAGCGAAGAGGTTGCGGCAGGGGAGGGGGCGTTGCGGACATGGAGCGCGCGCTCGGTTCGCGAGACGACGAAGTCGTCGACGAGCTTGCCGTCGCGGGAGAGCGCCTGGGCGCGGATGCCCGCCGGCCCGGCCACCACGTCGGCGGCGGACAGCTCCGGCACGAAGCGGCGCAGCGCGGAGACGAACGCCCTGTTGCTCGCCGCCGCTCGCATCTCGGCGAGCCCGTAGCGCCAGTGCCTGGCCATGAGGCGCCAGGTGCCGCCCCAGCCGAGCGTCTGCCCGATGTCGCGAGGGCGGACCTTGCCGATCCGGTAGGCGTCGCGCGCGGCGACCATCAGGGCCGACGGGCCGAGCAGGACGTCGCCGTCGATCGTTCTCGTGAAGTGCGTGCCGAGGAACGGCAGGTCGGGGTCCGGCACCGGGTAGATCGCCGAGCGCACCAGGCTCCGGCGCTCCGGGCGGAGCTTCAGGTAGCCGCCGCGAAAGGGGACGATCCGCGGCTCGGGGTCAGCGCCCGCCTGGACTGCCAGGCGGTCCGACCAGGCGCCGGCGCAGAGCACCGCGGCCCGGGCGCGGGTGCGGCCGCGGGCGTGCTCGACGGCGATCCGCCCGTCCGCGACGTCCACGCGCTCGACGCCGCAGCCCGTGAACACCGAGCCGCCGCGCTCGGCGAGGTCCGCGGCGTACCCGGCGGCGACCCGCGCGAAGTCCACGACGCCTGTGTTGGGCGAGTGGAGCGCCGCGATGCCGGCCGCGTGGGGCTCGATCTCGCGCAGTTCCTGTGGGCCGATGCGCGCGAGCCCGGGGACCTCGTTCTCGCGGCCACGGTGCTCGAGCTCGTCAAGCCGGCCGAGCTCGTCCTCCTCTGTGGCCACGATCACCTTGCCGGCGCGCTCGGCGGGGATGCCGTGCTCGTCGCAGTAGGCGTAGAGGTCGCGTGCTCCCTCGACGCAGAGCCTTGCCTTGAGCGAGCCCGGGGTGTAGTAGATCCCGGCGTGGATCACGCCGGATGAGTGGCTGGTCTGGTGCTCGCCGATCCCGGCCTCGCGCTCGAGGACCACGATCCCGATGCCGTCGTGCCGGCGCGCGAGCTCTCTCGCGGTCGCCAGGCCGACGATGCCGCCGCCGACGACGACCACGTCGCACTCGCGCGGCGGCTCCGTGGCTGACGCAAGCTCGGCGGGCATCGACGCACGATTGAAGCAGCCGCCGCCGCCCAGCCGTGGCGATCCACGACCTCGCTGGTCGCGGGCTGACAAACTCGTGCATCGATGGCATTGCCGCTGAAGCCGCCCGTCAAGCCGCAGCTGGCGCTCTCGCGGAAGGAGCTTCCCGAAGGAGACGAGTGGGTGTACGAACCGAAGTACGACGGCTTTCGCGCGCTGGCGTTCGTCGACGGCGACAACGTGTTCCTCCAGTCGAGAAACGGCAAGCCGCTCACTCGCTACTTCCCCGAGCTGCGCTTCTCGCACGGCGCCTACGTCATCGACGGCGAGCTGGTGATCCTGGGCGAGGACGGCGCCGAGGTCTTCGACGCGCTCCAGAACCGCATCCACCCGGCGGAGTCACGGATCAACATGCTCGCCAAGGAGACGCCGGCGATCTTCCGGGCATTCGACCTGCTGGCGGTCGGGAAGCACAAGGCGCTCGGGGACCCGTTCGAGGCGCGGCGGGAAGCGCTCTCGAAGCTCGTCGGCGATGCCGACGATCCCGGCTCTGTGGAGCTGACTCCGGTCGTGCCCGAGGTGGGCGCCGCCGAGCCGTGGCTGCAAACCGGCGAGGGTGTGATCGCCAAGCTCCTCGAGGCTCCCTACCTACCCGGCGAACGCAAGGGCATGGTGAAGGTCAAGCGTCTGCGAACTGCCGACTGCGTCGTGGTCGGCTGGCGTCCGGGCAAGGAGGAGGGCACCGTCGGCTCGCTGATCCTCGGCCTCTACGACAAGGGCAAGATGCGGGTGGTCGGCCATACGTCAGGCCTCAGCGCGAAACGCAAGCGCGAGCTGGTCGACGAGCTCGCGCCCTACGCCAGCGGCGAGCGAGGCTCGGCCGACCCCAGTCGCTGGGCGGCCGACCGGGAGCTCGAGTGGGTGTCGCTGCGGCCCGAGCTGGTCGTCGAGGTCAGTTTCGACCACGTCAGCGGCGGGCGCATTCGGCACGGCTCGAAGATCCTCCGCTGGCGCGAAGACAAGGACCCCGCCGACTGCGCCTACGCGCAGCTCGAGGCCTGATCGAGTCGCAGGACGCTCAGTGCGGGTGAAGGAGGTGAGCGCGGGCCCGCTCTTCGCGGCCGAAGGCTCGCGTCGTTCACGGGTCCTGCGGAGGGCCCGCGGCCTCGTGCTGGAGGTCGGCCTGTTCGTGGTGCTCACGCCGCTCCTGCCCGTTGCGCTGCTCGCCGCGTTCCTCGTCGACACGAGCCTTTGGCTGCGGCGCCGCAAGCCGTTCGTCGGCATCCGGCTGGTCGCGATGGCCTGGTGGTTTCTGTTCGGAGAGATGCGGGCGCTCGTCGGGGAGCTGGGCCTCTGGCTCCTCACCGGCGGCCCCTTCGGAGCCGAATCGCTTCGCCGGCGGCGCTGGATGTACGACCTTCGCATCCACTGGGCGCGGAGCCATCTCGGCGGCGTGCGATTTCTCTTCGGTCTGGGCTTCGAGGTCGAAGGCATTGAGGTCGCCGGCCCCGGGCCGGTCGTGGTGATGATGCGCCACGCGAGCATCATCGACAACGCCCTGCCCGATACCACGGTGGGGAGGACGCACGGCATCGGCCTGCGCTTCGTCATCAAGCGCGAGCTCGAGATGCTGCCGACGATCGACATCGGCGGGCGCTGGGTCCCCACCTACTACGTCCGCCGCGGCTCCTCCGACTCCGCGGGCGAGATCGCTGCCCTGAGGAGTCTCGCGCACGACCTCGGGCCGGGCGAGGGCATCCTCATCTACCCGGAGGGCACTCGTCACACGGCCGCCAAGATGGCCCGCGCGCAGCAGATCATCGCCGAGCGCCAGCCTGAGCTCGCGCCGTTCGCCGCCAAGCTCCGCCACCTGCTGCCGCCGCGCCTGGGCGGTCCGCTCGCGCTGCTCGACGAGGCGCGCGGGGTGGACGTCGTCTTCTGCGGGCACGTCGGCTTCGACGGGTTCGCGAAGATCAGCGACATCTGGGCGGGGAGGCTCGTCGGCGGCACGATCCGCGTGCGGTTCTGGCGCCACCCGGCGGCGAGCATCCCGACGGGCGAGACAGCGCGAGCCGCGTGGCTCTACGAGCGCTGGCAGGAGATGGACGACTGGATCGGCGCCCAGCACTCCGG
>JAWVFM010000111.1:0-4537 GCA_033856015.1 Solirubrobacterales bacterium | reverse complement strand
CGAGCGTCGGGGTGACCTCGCCGGGTTCGAGCCCGGAGAGCCGGTAGCGGTTGTCTGACCAAAGCAGCTCGTCGGTTTCCAGGTTCCACTCCCAGCTCGCCATCCCGGCGAGCTGCTCGGCGCGCTCGAGCAGAGCGGCCCGACGAGCGAGCGAGGCTTCCGATCTCTTCTGCTCGCTGAGCTCACGGACCCACCCGGTGAACCGCGGCGGAGTCTCGGCCGTGCGGGTGACGGTCAACTCCACCGGGACCTCGACCCCGTCGGCGCGAAGCGCCGCAAGCTCGACGCGTCGGTCGAGGAGCGCGGAGGAGTCGCCCGCGCTCAGCGCCCGCAGTTCCTCCATATAGGTGTCTCGCAGGGGCGGCGGAATCACCAGCTCGCAGATCGGCCTGTCCAGCATCTCAGCGGCCTGAAAGCCGAAGATCCGCTCCGTCGCGCGGTTGAGCGCAACGACGCGCCCGTCTGCGTCGATCGTGATCACGGCGTCGATGGCGGCGTCAAGCACGGCTGCGTCCGAATGTCCGGGGCCGTTCATCAGCAGCCAGAGGAATATCGATGGCCGGCGGGGAGCCGACAATCGGCCGAAAGGCGGAATTCGCCGAGTGGGGCGGGGCTGCAGAATGGGTACTGTGAGAACAACATTGCGAAGGGGTCAAACGTACGCGTCAATTGACGCAGTCATTCGACTATAATGCCATATGGAGACGGTCGGCAACATCGAGGACTCGGGCATCGGCACTCGACTCAGGGCCGCGCGAGCGCGCCGCGGCTGGAGCAGGGAGGCGCTTGCCGTCCATTCCGGGCTCAGCTGGTCGGCCATCGCCCAGGTGGAGTCCGGAAGACGCAAGAACGTCCGGCCGCAGACGCTTGCTGCCCTCGCGGCGGCGCTCGGCGTGACGATCGACTATCTCGTCCACGGTGTCCCGACGAGCTCCGTGATGCTCGAGCACCAGGTGTTGCTCTACGACACGGACGAGGAGTTCGTGGCTACCGTCGTCCCGTTCCTCGGTGAGGGAATCGAGCGTGGGGAAGCCTTGCGCGTCGTGACGACGGGCGCCAGAATCGAGCTTGTTCGCGAACGGCTCAGCTCCGACGCCGACCGGGTGGAGTTCGTCGAGAGGGAGGGGTGGTACGCGGATCCCGTGCCCGCGCTACGCGATCTCGCCGAGTTCGTCACCTCCAAGCTGAGCGCCGGCGCCCCGTGGGTGCGGTTTGTCGGCGACCCCGACTGGACCGCAGATTCAGAGACCGAGGCCGGCCTATGGACACGCTACGAATCGCTTGTCAATCTTGCGTTCGCCAGTTCGCCGACGAGCCTCCTCTGTGCCTACGACACCAGATCGATCGCTCCGGAGATCGTCAGCCAGGCGCGTCTGACGCATCCGCACACGATCGGGGCGGACGGCATCGCGGTCAACCCCGAGTACGCGGACCCGGGCGGATTCGTCCTCGGGTGAGCCGCTAGTCAGAGCGAGTCCTCTCGCGCGCATGAGCGACTACGGACATCGACCGAAGTTCGGCGTCTTCATCACGCCATCCAACGAGCGGCCGGCGGCAGTCGTCGAGATGGCTCAGCTGGCCGAGGCCACGGGCCTGGACATCGTCTCCTTTCAGGACCATCCGTACCAACCGAAGTTCCTCGACACCTGGACCTTGATCTCCTACCTGGCTGCGGCGACCAGCCGGGTGAAGCTCGCGACCAACGTGCTCAGCCTTCCGCTGCGGCAGCCCGCCGTCGTCGCAAGGTCGGTGGCCAGCCTTGACATCCTCAGCGGTGGCCGGATCGAGCTCGGCATCGGAGCGGGATCCTTCTGGGAAGCGATCGAAGCCATGGGCGGCCGGCGCCTCACCCCGGGCCAGGGAGTCGATGCCCTCGGCGAGGCCATCGAGATCATCCGCGCGATTTGGGACACAGACGAGCGGGGCGGCGTGCGATTCGAAGGCGAGTACTACCAACTCAAGGGCGCCAAGCGCGGGCCTGCTCCCGCACACAGGGTCGGCATCTGGATCGGGGCCTACAAGCCCAGGATGCTGAGGCTGACCGGCCGTTCGGGCGACGGCTGGATCCCGAGCGTTCCGTATCTGGAGCCCGACCAGCTCGAGAGTGGCAACAGAGAGATCGATCGGGCCGCCGTGGAGGCCGGCCGTGATCCATCGGAGATCCGCCGCCTGCTGAACGTTTCCGGCTCCTACTCCGACGGTACCCCGGGCCCGCTCTCCGGGCCGCCGTCCGAGTGGCCCGCGCAGCTGACTGAATACGCGATCGACCGGGGCATCGGCACGTTCATCGCAATGGCTGATGAGCCAGCGCTCGTCGAAGCCTTCGCTCAGGTTGCACCGGCGGTTCGCGCGCTGATCGAGAGCGAGCGCTCGTCGGCACCGAGACGAGAGGCCGTGCCTGCATTCGGCGCCGGGGGCACGGAGCTGCCGGCCCCTCCCGAGGAGGACGCCCGCGAGTACACACGGCTCGGAGTCACTCCCACGCCGGACGCCGGCGAGCGCCTGGGCGGCTCGATGCCGTGGGATGAGTCCGCCAGGCCGCACCGCCCGGAATCCGGGGCCGACGTCGAGTACTCCGAGCGCGGCCGCCGGGTCGGCCAACACCTGATCGACGTGCACGATGCGCTCCGCGCGGAGCTGACCGAGCTTCGGTCGGTCGTTGCCCAGGTCCGCGACGGAGAACTGGCCCCCGGTGACGCGCGGAGCGCCCTCAACCAAATGGCGATGAGACAGAACGACTGGACTCTCGGTGCGTTCTGCTCCCGCTACTGCCGCATCGTCGCTCAGCACCACAGCCTCGAGGATGTCTCGGTCTTCCCTCATCTGAAGAGAGCCGAACCCGCACTCGAGCCTGTGATCGACCAGCTCACGGTCGAGCATCACGCCATCCACGGCGCGATCGAGGAGGTTGATCGGGCGCTGGTCCATCACATCAACCACCCCGGGAATTTCGACCGGCTCCAGGAGGCAATCGACGCCCTCACGGACACCCTGCTCTCACACCTCTCCTATGAGGAGTACGAGCTGGTCGAGCCCTTGGCCCGGGTCGGCTTCGTGCCCGACCAGGTCTGAGGAGGATCGCTGTCCTGCTCGTTTCTCACGCGAGCGCGCATCGCCCCGAGGGCGTAGGGTGCGGGCAATCTGTCACGCAGGGTTAGGAGAGCGACATGCACGCACGTTCGAAGACGTTCGAGCTCGATCCGGCAAAGCTCGACGCAGCGACCGAGGAGTTCAAGAAGAAGCACCTGCACCGCTTCCAGGCGCAGAAGGGATTCAAGCGCGTCACGATCATGGGGAACCGCAAGTCGGGGAACGTGACGGCCGTCTCCTTCTGGGAATCCGAATCCGACATGCAGGCCTCCAACGAGCTCGGCAGGGAAGCCGGTGAGGACATGAACAGGGTCGGCGGGGGCCGAGGTGCGGTCGGGGGCGGCGATGGGGAAGTGCTCGTCGACGCCTGAGCACGGGGCGGGCCTGTGCAGGAGGCTCGCGACCTCATGACCTGTCAAACCTGCGGCAGCGAGAACCGCCCAGGCAGAAGCTTCTGCTCGCAATGCGGAGCCCGCCTGGCCTCCGCGTGCCCGAGCTGCGGCGCTCAGAACGAGCCGGACGATCGCTTCTGCGGCTCGTGCGGCTCGGAGCTGCCCGCGCCGGGTGGCGGGGCGGGGGCGAGCACGAGCCTCGGCGCGGCCTCCGAGCGTCGCCTCGTCTCCGTCCTGTTTGCCGACCTCGTCGGCTTCACGACGCTCTCCGAGCATCGCGAGCCCGAGGATGTACGGGAGCTCCTCAGCCGCTACTTCGAGCGCTGCCGGACGATCATCGAGCGGCTCGGCGGGACCGTGGAGAAGTTCATCGGCGACGCGGTGATGGCGGTCTGGGGCACTCCCGTAGCCCGAGAGGACGACGCCGAACGTTCGGTGCGAGCCGCACTGGCGTTGACGCAGGCGGTGGCGGCGCTCGGGGAGGAGGTGGGGATGCCCGAGCTCCGCGTCCGGGCCGGCGTGGTGACCGGCTCCGCGGCTGTGGACGTCGGCACGGAGGGGGAGGGGATGGTCCTCGGGGACACGGTCAACACCGCCTCACGGCTGCAGACCGTCGCCGCGCCTGGAGAGGTTCTCGTCGACGACGTGACCCGCTCGGCCAGCGAGGCGGCGATCTCCTACGAGGACGCCGGAGAGCGGGAGGTTCGCGGCCGGGACCAGCGAGTCACCGCGTGGCGAGCGCTGGCGGTGGTCGCGGGACGCGGCGGGGCCGGCCGCCACGTCGGCCTGGAGGCCCCGTTCTCCGGACGCGAGCGCCAGCTTGCCGAGATCGTCGAGCTCTGGGAGGCGACGGCGGCAGACGGCCGCGCGGCGCTGTTCTCCGTGGTCGGCGAGGCCGGGCTGGGCAAGTCGCGGCTGCTCTGGGAGTTCTCGAAGTACCTGGACGGCGTCGAGCGAACGGTCCTCTGGCACCTGGGTCGCTGCCTCTCCTACGGCGAGGGCGTCGCCTACTGGGCCCTGGGCGAGATGATCCGCTCGCGGATCGGCGTCGTCGA
>JAWVFM010000110.1:0-3350 GCA_033856015.1 Solirubrobacterales bacterium | reverse complement strand
CCTTGGCGCCACGGTCGACGAGGTCGACGCCAACGTCATCGAGCTGGCGCGGCGCGGGTGCGCGTACATCACCCTCGCCCACCTCTTCTACCGCGGCGTGGCCACCAACGTCAACGCGATCCCGTTCCTCTCCCCGCGCGCCTACAACTTCCTCTTCCCGATGCCGAAGGGCGTCGGGCTCACCGCCCTCGGCGAGGCGGCGCTGCGGGCCATGGTCCGCGAGCGCGTGCTCGTGGACACCAGCCACATGAGCGCGCGGGCGCTCGAGGACACCTTCGCCCTCCTCGACCGGCTCGATCCCGAGCGCTCGGTGCCCGTGCTCGCGACCCATGTCGCCTACCGCTACGGCAACGACCTCTACAACGTCGAAGACGAGACGATCCGCGCGATCGCAACCCGCGGCGGCGTCGTCGGCCTGATCCTCGCCGAGCACCAGGCCGCCGACGGCTTCCCGCACACGAAGACCGTGCACGACTCGATCGAGCTCATCTGCCGCCACGCGGACCGCATCGCCGAGGTCGCCGGCTCGCACCGCCACACAGCGATCGGCACGGACCTGGACGGCTTCATCAAGCCGACCCTGGCCGGCCTCGACGACTCGGGCCGGCTGCCGCTGCTCGAAGCGGGCCTGCGCGAGCGCTACGGAGACGCCGACGCCGAGCTCATCACGAGCGGCAACGTGCTGCGGCTTCTCCGCTCGTACTGGGGCCCGGGCACCTCCGCCCCCTGACGCCGAGCGCTCCTACTTGTCGTCGACCGGGCGGGGAACCCGGCCCGCGGCCGTCCCGGGCTCCGTGGCCGGGCCGTGCGCCGAGGCAATGCCGAGAACGCGCATCGCCTTGAGCCCGAGGCCGAGCTTCTCGCGCCCCTCCGTCGACGACATGTCGTGCCCGGAGAGCTCGCGCACCCGCTCGAGCCGGTAGCGAATGGTGTGGCGATGGGTGAAGAGCTGCTCGGCCGTCGGCGTGACGTTGCCGTCGTTCTCCAAGTACGCCTCGACCGTCATGACCAGGTCCGTCTCGTACTGCTCGTCGTAGGCGGCGAGCGGAGCGACGGTCTCGTCGTAGAAGCGCTCGAGCTCGGCCTGGTCCTCGCTCATCGCGGGCAGCAGGAGCCGGTAGGAGCCCGTGTCCTCGAACGCGAGAAGCTCGCGTCCGTCGGCCTCCGCCACGTTGGCGGCCAGGGTCGCCTCCTTGCCCGCCCGGTAGAGATCGGCCGGGTCCTGGGCCCAGCGGCTGCGCGCGACGGAGATCGCGAACCCCCGCATCGACCCGTCGAGCTCGCGCCGCAGCGACGTGGCCGCGCGCTCGAGAACCGCCGCCTCGCCGGTCGGCACGATCGCGACAACCTCTGCGCCCTCGCCATGGGAGAGGGCGGCGAGCGTCCCGCTTGCCGCCGCCCGCAGCGCGCGCAGCGACACGGTCAGGGCTCGCGCCCGCCAGTCACCGGACTGCGCCGCGTGGGGCATCGCGCGGGCGATGACGACGCCACCGCCCGCCTCGACCTTCGCGCCGAGCTCGGCCGCCCTGGCGATGATGTCGCCGCGGTCGGTGACCTTGCGCGCAAGGATCGCCCGCACGAGCTCTCCCGCCGCCTCGTCGCTGGCCCACTCGGGAGCCCGGGCGCGCTCGACCTCGAGCCCAAGGAGCGTTGCGACCATGCGCGCCGACAGGCCCGGCGGCGCGGCCCCGCGCGGCTTGTAGCGAAGCTCCCCCACCACCGCGTCGGCGACGCGAAGCTCGGCGACGATCACGCCGGAGCCGCGCTCCAGGAGCCGCTTCTCCTCCGCGGAGGAGGACGCGGCGACAGCCAGCACGGCGCTCGAGCGGTCGATCAGCGCGACGCTGGAATCGAGCACCCTGGCGGCCGCGCGAGCCACCTCCGGCAGCCCGGCGCCAGACTCGATCGCCTCGGAGAGCGCCTCGAGCTCGCCGGCATCGCCGGTCTTCGCGCGCGCGCCGGCGGCGCGCTTCGCGGGCGTCTTCTCACTCGCAGCCACCCGCGAATCTTAGGTTGGCCCGTTGGACTCCTCAGAACCAACCGGAGATCTGGGGCCACTTGTAGATGATCAGAGCGCCAATCGCCACGCCGACCATGACCAGGGCCGCCAGCACGAAGACCGAGACGAGGATCGCGGTCGCCTTCTCCCAGGTGCGCCCGAACGCACCGATCGTCGGCGCGAGGATGAACGCCGCAAACGCGAGCAGGCTGACCAGCCCGGCGCCCGCGAACAGCCAGACCTCAGTGTGGATAACCGCCAACGAAGCCATCCGGCGCCTAAGTCTCGCGCAAGTGGACGACGACCATCGCCGCGGCCCCGGCGGCGGCGAAGGCGGCGGCCCCGAACGCCCAGCCGCCGATCACGTCGCTGAGGTAATGAACGTGCAGATAGACGCGTGTCAGGCCGACGACCAGCGCGACGAGACACCCGACCGAGAGGATCGCGGTGCGCTGCCGATGGCGGAGCGCCGGCCGGTGAAGCACCGCGACCACCGCAAGGAACGGGTAGAGCATCGCCTGCGCCGCATGGCCGCTCGGAAACGATGAGCCGACGGTTGCGGTCAACGCGCCAACGGGGCGCGGCCGGTCGACCGCGGCCTTAACGGTGTCCACCCCAACCAGGATCACGAGGACCCCCGCCACGAGGACGCCGAGCTCCGCCCAGCGCCCCTCCTTGCCGAGAGCCACGGCCGCACCGAGCGCGACGGGGACGATCACGAACGCGGACCCGATCGCGGTCAGCACCTTCGCGACGTCGACCAGGCCACCGGTGCGGATGTGGGAGACGAGGTCGAACGCGGTCCGGTCCGCGGGCGTGGGCCCGGCGTCCGGCGGCCCAACCGCCGTCCCGTACAGAACCACGACGAAGGCGCCAACCGCGAGGACGGCCAGCAGCGTCGTGAGCTCGAGACCCAGCTCGCCGCGCGTCAGCCGGCGCCCCAGGAAGCGCCGGTGCGGCTCCAGCCGGCGTCCCGCGGCAAGCACTGGCCGAAGCGCGCGGTTCGCCTCCATGTAGCGCACCATCCGCTCGCGGTTCTCCTTCTCGCGCAGGTACCGCACGGCCATGACGATCACCACGACGACCGCCACCGCGACCCCGAAGTAGAAGGTGCTCTGGCCCGCGATCTTCGCGGCCCTGTCGATGTTCTGGGAGGCGTAGTAGCCGACGAGGCAGAAGGTCGCCGACCACAGGCCGGTGCCGAGGACGCTGTAGGGAAGGAACGCCCGGTAGCGCATCCCCGAGCTGCCGGCCGAGAACGGCGCCAGCGCCCTGACCAGCCCGATGAACCGGCCGATCAGGATCGTCCGGCCCCCGTAGCGCTTGAAGTAGGACTCGACCCGCTCGAAGC
>JAWVFM010000109.1:0-3293 GCA_033856015.1 Solirubrobacterales bacterium | reverse complement strand
CCGCGCTGGTAGTGCTCGATCGACCCCTCGCGGTCGCCCTTGTGCCACAGCGCGGCGCCGATCTTGCGATGGAGATCGCCGACCCGCGCCAGGTCCTCCTCGCCGCGGTGGTGCTCCAGGCATTGCTCCCAGAGCTCGGTCGCCCGGTCGACCCGCCCCAGGCGCAGGGCGACGTCACCAAGCTCCTCGGCGATCTCGACCCGCGTCGGTGCGTCAAGCCCGCGTCGCAGCGACAGCGCCATCTCGTAATGGCCAATCGCCTCGTGGTTGGAGTAGAGCGATGCGGCCAGCGACCCGGCCGTCTTCAGCGCGGCGATCGCGTTGCCGGTGATTCCGGCCAGCTCGGCCTCGGGAATGTCGGAGTCCTCGCCGAGCACGGCGGCCCGCCCGTAGTGCTCGGCGACCATCCCGGCCACCCCCTCGGAGCGGTCGGCTGCCCGCTGCTCGATGAAGGAGCCGACGGCCGCATGCTTTCGGGCCCGCACCGCCTTCGGGAGGGTGGAGTACGCGACGTCGCGGATCAGGGCGTGCTTGAACGAGTACTCGCGCTCGCCGGCGAGGCGGCTGCCGGCCGTCGCGCTGATCAGGCCCTTCTCCTCGAGCGACGCGATGGCCGGCCCGAGCGTGATCCCCTCGTCCACCTGAAGGTTCTGCAGCGAGCCCTCCCAGAAGACCTGGCCCACCACCGCGGCGTGCTGGACGAGCCTGCGCTCGGGAACGCTCAGGGAATCCAGGCGGGCGGCGAGCACCGCGTGGACGGTCTCGGGCAGGGCGGCCGTGTCGGTGTCGCCCTCCTCGAGGACCCGGTTCACCATCTCCTCGGCGAACAGCGGGTTCCCCTCCGAGCGCTCGGCGATCTCACCGATGATCGCCGCGCGGTTGGCGCCCTCGAGCTCGCTCACGCCGACCAGCCCTTCGACGAGCTCTCTCGCGTGGTCACCCGCAAGCGGCTCGATCGAGATGTTCGTGGCGTTCAGCCGCGCGCCGCCCCAGCCGGGACGGCGGTCGAGGAGCTCATCGCGCGCCAGGCAGACGATGAGCGCTGGTCCGCGCACCCACCGGGCCAGGTGCTCGATCAGGTCGAGCATCCCCTCGTCGGCCCAGTGGATGTCCTCGATCGCGAGGACCAGCGGCCGCTCCCGGGAGGCGGCCTCGATCACCGAGCGGACGGCCCAGAAGAGGCGGTCGCGAATCTGCTGAGGGTCGTCGCTCTCGGCGGCGAGGTCGGCCGGAGGCTCGATGCCGAGCGGGCGCGCCATCGCTGCGGCGACACGCTCGGCCGGTTCGTCGGTCTCCGCTTCGGAGATGAGCTTCTCGACCCCGCCGCGCAGCTTGCTCCAGGCCGTCTGCGAGTCGTCCGTGTCGGCGATGTCGAACTGGCCGCGGACGATCTCGGTGAGGGCCCAGTACGCGAGGCCGGACCCGTACGCGGGGCACCGACCGACTCGAACTGCCGGCGCGTCGGGACGCGCGGCCGCGTGCTCGGCGAGCTCGCGCAGCAGGCGCGACTTGCCGACGCCGGCCTGCCCGATCACCGTGACGAGGTGCGGGCGCGATTCGGAGATCGCGCGCTCGAGCAGCGACTCGAGCCGGCTCGCCTCGTCGTGGCGACCGACGAGCGGCGTCGTGGTGCCGGTGGCCCTGAGGGTCGGCCCGGCCACGAGGACACGCTCGGCCTCCCACGCCGGAACCGGCTCCGCCTTGCCCTTGAGAGCCAGGGGCTCGAGCTCCGCGTACTCGATGGCCGCGCGCGTCAGCCGCCAGGTCGTCTGCCCGACCGTGACGCTCCCGGGCCTGCCGGCGGCCTGCAGGCGGGCCGCCACGTTGACCGCGTCGCCGATGACCGTATAGCCGGACCCGAGCCGGCCGGCCAGCACCTCGCCCGAGTTGATGCCGACCCGCAGCGAGAAGCTCGCCTCGGCGGTTTCCGCGATCCGCTCGTTGATCTCCTCCATGGCGGCCTGCATCGCGAGGCCGGCGCGGACCGCTCGCTCGGGATCGTCCTCGTGCGCGACGGGCGCTCCGAAGATCGCCATGACGTTGTCCCCTATGTACTTGTCGACCGTGCCGCCGTAGCGAGTCACCTCGGCTCCGAGCCGGCGCAGGGCCCGCTCGACCATCGATTTCACGGCCTCCGGGTCCATGCGCTCGGCAACCGCGGTGTAGCCCGAGAGGTCTGCGAAGAGGACCGTGGCGTTGCGCCGCTCCTCCGGAAGGGCGGCCGCCGAGGCCTGCTCCCCGCCGCGTTCGCTCGCCTCGCCACCAAGCTGGTTGCCGCACTCGATGCAGAACTTCGCGCCCGGCGGGTTCTCGGCGCCGCAGCTCGTGCAGCTCGCCGCCAGGCTCGCCCCGCACTCCATGCAGTAGCGAGCCCGCTCGGGGTTCTCGGCACCGCAGGCGGGACAGGCTCTCGCTTCCACGTGACGAACGATACGGAGCGCCGCGCGCCGCGCGTGTGAGGTGCATGCAGATGCAGGCTCGCGCGCGATTGTCATCGGCTTCAGGATCGTCCGCTATTTTCTGCCGTCCACAACCGACCACTGGAGCCTTCTTGAGACGCCACCCGGCCCGCATCGTCCTCTTCGTCCTCGCCCTGGTCATCCCGGCCGTCCTCGCGGCGTGCGGTGGCAGCAGCTCCAGCTCCAGCTCCAGCGCGGATCCGCAGACGGTCCTGAACGAGACCTTCAACAACAACACCAAGGTCACGAGCGGCAACCTCAACCTGAGCCTCTCGGTGGACGCGACGGGAACCCAGTCCGCGAACTTCACAGCCTCCCTCGACGGTCCCTTCCAGTCCGACGCGAAGAACACGGGCGCCCTTCCGCAGCTCGACCTCACCGCGAAGGTCGCGGGCTCCGGCGCCGGCCAGAACGTCAACTTCCAGGGTGGCGTCACCGCGACGAGCGACCAGGCGTTCGTGACCTACCAGAACCAGGCGTACGCGGTCCCGGCGGCCACCTTCCAGCAGCTCAAGACCGCGTACGCGGCACAGGCCCAGAGCGCTGCCGGGTCGAGCTCGTCGAGCAACGCCTCGTCGGTCCTCAAGCAGCTCGGCATCGACCCGTCGACCTGGCTCACGAACGTGACCAACGAGGGCACCGCCGACGTGGAGGGCGCATCGACGACGCACATCTCGGGCGACGCCAACGTCAGCCAGATCCTCTCGGACCTCGGCAAGGCCGCCCAGAACGTTCCCGGGGCGGCCTCGCAGGGGATCGACCCGACCACGCTCCAGGCGGCGTCGGCCTTCATCAAGAACGCCCACATCGACGTCTACTCGGGCACCGACGACC
>JAWVFM010000108.1:0-8009 GCA_033856015.1 Solirubrobacterales bacterium | reverse complement strand
CCTGTCGATCCTCGCGCTTGCGATCGCAGGACTCCTCCTCGCTGCCGCGCCGGCCGGGGCAGTCGTCGCGCAGGTTCCCGGGCCCGACATCGGCTACCAGCCGCTGAACGGCCAGGGCCCGAGCGCGCCGTCACAGTCCGACGCAATCACGAACCTCGAGTACCACGGCGGGCCCGTCATGCCGTCGATGAAGCAGTACGCGATCTTCTGGGCGCCGAGCGGCTACTCGTTCCCCGCCGGCTACAAGACCGCCGCGACCCAGTTCCTCAAGGACGTCGCAGCGGACTCCCCTCACCCGACGAACGTCTACTCCGTCGGCAGCCAGTTCACGGACAGCGCCGGCGACAGAGCTGCGTACAAGGCCACCTACGGGGGCTCCTTCGACGACGCCGGCGCCTACCCGACGAGCGGCTGCCCGCTCTACACCGGTCTTGTCGGCGCCGCCTTCACGAAGTGCCTGACGAACGCGCAGCTCGGGGCCAAGGTCGACAGCGTGGTCAGCGCGCACGGCCTGCCGCGCGGGTTGACCACCGAGTACTTCCTCTTCCTCCCGGACAGCGTCGGCAGCTGCTTCCTCTCCGACGGAGCCAGCTGCTTCGACAAGCAGTTCTGCGCCTACCACTCCTTCACCGGCACCGGCGGCGAAACCCTGTACGCCAACGAGTCGTTCACGCCGCGCGATCCCACCCACTGCGGGACCGGCGAGTACCCGAACGGCACCGGCAACGGGCCCATCGACGACCAGGTCTCGAGCCTCAGCCACGAGGCGAACGAGTCGATCACCGATCCGCTGTTGAACGCCTGGTGGAACAACACCGGCGGCACCGAGAACGGGGACCAGTGCCGCAACACCACCAACGACTACGGCTTCCCGCTGGGGGGGACGGCCGGCACGTTCTACAACCAGGTGATCAACACCCATCACTACTTCCTCCAGCAGGAGTGGAGCAACTTCTCGAGCGCCTGCGAGCAGCGCTACGCGCTGACCGGCTCGGCCAGCGGGCCCAGCAAGGGCAAGAAGGGCAAGCCGGTGACCTTCACCGCCACCGGCGTCGACGGCGACGGTGGCCACATCACCAACGCCAAGTGGAAGTTCGGCGACGGCAAGACGGCCAAGGGACTGAGCGTCACGCATACGTACAAGCACGCCGGGACGTTCAAGCCGACGGCGAGCGTCATGAACAGCACCAAGCTCGGCGTGGCTGCCAACCCCGGGAAGATCAAGATCAAGAGCAACTAGCCCGAGCGCCGGCAGGGAAAGAGATGAGGCATCCATACAGGCGAGCGCTTGCGCTCGGGACGGCGCTCACCGCCGCGCTTGGCATCGCCGCCGTCGCGAGCGGCGAGGTTCAGCCACAGGCCGGCGACTACCAAGGAGTGATCAAGGGATCCACCACGCAGGGTGGCCGCAACGCCGGCGAGGGCTGGTTCGCGGAGACGCCGACGGTCGTCGGCAAGAAGATGGTCCCGGCAAAGGACCAGGGCTACGACGCGATCATCGTCCCGAGCATCGGCCCGGTCGAAGGCGTGAAGAAGGGCTGCACGAAGAAGCCTGCGGCGCTCGACAAGAAGGCGATTCTGCTCTCGAAGGCGCAGTTCTCCTACGCGAAGAAGCTCCCCATCGGCCCGCACGGCAGGAAGCTCACGCTGAAGACGAGCGGCAAGTGGGTGGATCGCGGGACGGTCAAGGGAACGACCCAGATCAGCGGCGGCGGCTGCGATACCGGCAAGCTCCGCTGGACCATGACGAACCCCCCGCCTCCGTAGGCTCAGCCGGCGAGGGCTTCGACCCAATCCAGGCGCTGCCCGGCATGGCACACGGCGCCGGCGCGCGACGCGGGGGCCGTGCGCACCCGCTCCGGATCGCCCGCGCGCCTGAGGACGAGCGGGCCGAGCGCGAAGGGCGTGCCGCCGGTGCCGGGCACGAGGCTGCCGCCGTCCTCGTAGCTGATGGTCACGCGGTGGAGCCCGGCGTTCAGATGCGCGCTGCCGAGCTCGAGGTACTGCCCCGAGTTCTGGATCTCGCCGCCGACCTGCCCGATCGGGCCGCCGTCGATCGCGGCCCCGACGGAGCCACGGGCCGATCCTTGGACCCAGACCCCGTACCGGCCGCCTGACGGGACCCGAACCCGAAGGCCCACCGTCCCCGGAGAGCCCGGAATGACCGCACCCGCGACGGTGGCGCTCCAGCCCGCGGGCACGCCCCTGCCCGCGAGCGGCGCCGCGATCGCCGGCGGCCCGGCGGCCCACGCGATCCGCGTGACGCCCGCCTGGCTCGCAAGGCTGTGAAGCGCCGCGCAGCCCGGGCGGGCCACCGGATCCAGGCTGTTGCCGAGCGAGAGGTGAGCCAGGGGCAGCGGTGCCTGAGGTGAGCGCTGCCAGACCTCGTAGTAGTGGCCCCTCCATACCCGCCGGTAGGGCGAAGGCGGACGGCTGGCCACGGGGGAGCGGCGCAGGACGAGTGTGCGGTAGGCGAGGACGCCGTTGAGCTCGAGCCGGTCGATGTCGGCGTAGCCGCCCTTTGGAACGAGGCCACCCCCGCGCAGCGGGATCCGGCTTCGCCGCAGCTCGGAGACGCCCTCGGGCTGCGCGTCACGAAGGAAGTGGCGAACGCCGTACGGCTCGTACTCGGTCATCAGCGTGGGCCCCTCCCCGCCGATCATCCCCCCGATCCGCTGGAGCTCGGCGAGCTGTCCGCGCGGCGCGAGCCAGACGTCGTGAAAGGCGAGGGCGTTGGACCAGAGGACGCCGGCGGCGATCGCGGCGAAGAGCGCCGCCGCGCCGAGCCTCCGTCCCCGCTCGGCCAGGAGACCCGCCGCGCAGAGTGCGGCGAACAGGGCTGCCGGGGAGGCGATCGCCAGCGCCTTGCCGCCAACCCAGGCCGAGCCCGCGAGCAGGATCGCGAACGCCGCGGCCAGGGTCCCGAGCGCATAGAGGAGCGGCTCGAAGGCGCGCGCTCGCACCATGGCAACGGCGCCGGCGAGCGCCGCCGCGAACACCGCGACGACGAGCGCCGCCGTGATCGTCACATGGCTCGGGTCAACTCGGAAGTCGCCCGCCGGCCAGATCCCGGCGACCTGGAGAGGGTTGAGGGGGCCGAGGAGGTTGCCGAGGGCATCCCCGCTGGTCAGGGACGCGGAGGTCGGGGGCGTGAACGCCGTGCCGAGGACCCACGGCAGGGCGATGACGACGATGAGCGCAACGAGGGCGAGCGCCGTCCTCGCCGCGCGCGCGAAGCCGCCCTCGCGAATGAGGATCAGCGCCGCGGCGGCGAGCAGCGGGCCGGCCCACACGATCCCGCCCTCGGGGCTCGCAACCCCGATCGTCGCTGCGACCGCCACGGCGAGCGGCACGGCCGCCCTCGCGTTGCCGCGTGCGGCGGCGAGGATCCCGAATCCTGCGGCGGCGAGCGGCAGCAGGGCGGCGACGGCAAGCTCCTTGACCCCGCCCCAGAGGGAGTAGCCGTACAGGAGCGCAGCCTGGGACGCGAGGAACGCGACGGCGGCTCGCAGGGCCGGCGCGCGGACGAGTCGCTCGGTCAGCGCGTAGAGCGACAGCGCGAGCATGGCGGCCAGGAACGCCAGGTACGGCTGGAAGACCGTCGAGAGATCCTGGCCGACGAGCTTCGCCCCCACCCCAAACGGGACGAACGCGCCGACGGGGTACCCGGCGCCGAGGTTGAAGGCCAGAGTCGCCTCGTAGCTGGACGGGGGCAGGCCGGCGAGGCTGTGGCCGTGCTCCATGAGGCGATCGGTGATCGCGAACCACGTCGCCGTGTCGTCGAGCTTGACGAAACCCCCGAAGGTCGGCTGGCCGGAGAGGACGACGGGGGCGGCGAAAACGGCGAAGACGGCGAGCGCGGCCACAAGCGCCCAGCGCTCGACGGGTGGGCGCCAGGAGCGCCGCCCGAGCGCGAGCCCGGCGAGCGCCAGGGCGACGGCAATCGGCACGGTCAGCCTCGCGGTGGCGCTGGCGCTGGTCGTCAGCTCGCCGACCACCACCAGGGCGGCGAAGCCGAGCGGCATCAGCAAGGCGGGCGCGACGCGAACGCCCGCGATCCGCGCGACCAGAAGCCCCAGGCCCACCGCGAGCAGGGCGAGGACCGCGGGGAACGCAAGCCAGGCGATCAGCACGCCGCGATTCTCGCCCACCGCGCGCGCGGCGGGTCCACCAGGCGGTGGCTAGGTGGCTAACCGATCGCGACCATGCGCTCGATGGGCACGCGGGCACGCGCGGCGACGTCCTCGGGAACCTTGACCTCGACCCGAAGGTCGCGCAGCGAGTCCCGCAGCTTCGGCAGGGTGATCATCTTCATGTACCTGCAGAAGGCCATCCGGTTGGCCTCGATCAGGTTCGCCTCGGGGGCGGCCTGCGCGAGCGGGTAGAGCATCCCGGTCTCCGTGGCGACTATGAACTCGCCCTCGGGATTCGCCTGGACGTGCTTGAGCATGCCCGACGTCGAGAGCATGTGCACGCCGTCGGCCTCGATGTCCCCTGAGGCCACGTACTCCATCGCCTGCGTCGAGCAGCCACACTCGGGGTGGATCAGGAACTCGGCGTTCGGGTGCTCGGCACGCGTGGCGGCGATGTCGGCCGGACGGATGCCGGCATGGACGTGGCACTCGCCGTCCCAGACGTGGAAGCGCGCGTAGGCCTCGGGGTCACCGGGAAGGCCGAGCTCGCGGGCGACGAACGAGCCGAGCCACATGTCAGGGCCGAAGAGGATCTCCGTCTCGGGACCGTGCTCACGCCTGATGTGCTCGACGACCTTGACGGCGTTCGATGAGGTGCAGCAGTAGTCGGTCTCGGCCTTGACCTCCGCGGACGTGTTCACGTACATCACGACCACGGCCCCGGGGTGCTCGGCCTTCCAGGCGCGGAGCTGGTCAGCGGTGATCGAGTCCGAGAGCGAGCATCCGGCGTCCGGGTCCGGGATCAGCACCGTCTTGCCGGGCGAGAGGATCGATGCCGTCTCCGCCATGAAATGGACGCCGCAGAAGGCGATGACGTCAGCCTCGGTGGAGGCCGCCTCGCGGGAGAGCTGCAACGAGTCTCCGGTGAGGTCGGCCACATCCTGGAGCTCGGGGAGCTGGTAGTTGTGGGCGAGGATCACGGCGTTGCGCTCGGCCGCGAGGGCACGGACCTCGCCGCTGAGGTCCGAAATCGCAACGGGCGACAGCTCGCTCGTCGAGCCTGGCGAGAGTGTCGTCAGCTCCTGCATATCGGTACGCCTCGAAAACGGCCCATTGCCTGCCTCGACTTCTATGTTCGCCGGCCCGGTTGGCGCATCGACGGCCAACCTCATACCTGGCGAATGACTGCCTACAGTCTAGAGGGTGACGTTCGCCGTCCGAGCGCCAAGTGCAGTTGCCGCCGTGGCCGTGGCCGCGAGCCTCGGCGCCCTGACGGGCTGCGGCGGGGGCGGCGGCACCGCCGGCTCCACGCAGGCCCGGGCGCCGGCAAGCACCACCACCCAGGCTCGGCCGCCCCAGAGCACCACGACGGCCTCGACGACGACGCCGGGCCGACGTCACCAGCGTCCTCACAGGCATGCCCAGCCGCGCTCGCACAAGCCCCATGCGCAGGGGCCGACGGTGCCGCCCGCGGTGGCGAAGGCGCTGCACGCATATGTGGCCGCGCTCGACTCGCACGACGGCCCCGCCCTGTGCGCGCTCTTCAAGCCCGGGGCGCTCGACGTGCTTCACCTGCCGAAGGGATCCGGGTGCTCCGGCCTGTCGAGCTCGCTCGGCTACCGCCCGCCGCACGGCCTGCCGCAGTGGGACGACGCCCGGATCGCCGCGATCAAGTCCGTGGTCCCCGCGGGCGCCGGCGTGCGCGCGACCGTGACGATCGTCGACCGCTACCACGGAAACCCGCAGCCGTCCGTCGAGGACGACGTGGTCTTCCTGCAGCCGGCCGGCGGAAGCTGGCTGATCACGCAGCCCTCGGTCACGATCTACCGCGCGATCGGCGTCCCGGACCCGCCGCCGTCCGTCCTGGCCGCGCCCTGAGCGCCACAACCGGCGCTCCGGGGCGACTTTAGTCGCATACCGCCTACAAGTCGCCCACGGTCGAGGGTTGGTCGCCTCGCTGACTTGAAACGCCGGCGTCGCCGCGCGGCGGGCGGACGACCCTGGCCGCCGGCCGTCTACCGCGAGACGCGGACGATCTTGGCGCCGCGGCCCTTCAGGACGGTGACGTAGGCGTTGTGCGACGAGAGCGCCGTGGTCCAGAGCGTGCCGGCCCCGGAGCGGAGCTGGTAGAGCGTCCGGCCGTGCGTGCCGTCGATGCGGCTCATCACCAGGCGGTAGTCCAGGCTCGGCGTCGTCGTGAAGGTCGGGTCCTGGCGCTCGCGGATGGCACGGACGTAGAGCATCCGGCCGTTGTGGATCGACGGGTTCGAGAGTTCGGCCCGGCGGGCGCCCAGGACCACGTGTGACTGGCCGCTCTTCAGGTGCTGGACCAAGAGCTGGGAGCGCCCGGTTCCGGCGACGCCATAGGCGACGGTGCCGCCGTCCAGGGACGGGTGCCCGATCCGGGCGGGATGGATGGTCCGGGCGATGCGGTGAAAGGCGGCCGGGTGGCCGTTTGGCGTGAGCCTGGCGGCCTTCAGGACATCACGCCCGTTCTTCGACTGGACGATCACGAGCCTGGTGCGCGAAACCGCCATCGAGTCGACGCCGCGGGCGTGCGTGGACCCGAGCCGCTTCAGGCTCGCCAGATCTCGGATCACGACATCGGTGCCGCTGACCACCGCGAGTCGCGAGGCGCCGATGGCCGGCTCCCTCGCATTGAGCCGCGTCACGTGGCCCTTTCTGAGGAGGGCCGCCGCCCCGCTCCCGCGCTGATAGGCGAGCTCGCCCTTCGCCACGGACGGGTCCGCACCGGGCCTGGCCAAGGTGCGCGCCGCGGTGGCGCCGGTGGAGGTGAGGAGGACGGTGGCGACCGCGGCGAGCGCCAGCGCGTCGCCCAAGCGGGCCCGCCGGTAGAGGCTCGGGCGCTCCGCCATCAGCTCGGTGCAGCGAATTCCGAACGGGTGATCCGCCAGCGGCGCAAGCACGACCACGGGGACCGCCCGGCCGATCCCGAACGCCAGGCCGATGATGAGCCCGCTTCCGACGCTTCCCAGAGCGAAGCTGATCGCGGCCAGCGCCCAGACGCCGAAGCTGAGCACGAACGTGGTGAAGCCGAGGCCCAGCAGAACGCCGTAGAGGCCCGAGGCCAGCGGCAGCGGCAGGCGCCAGCGCCAGCTCTCGGGAAGCTGTCGGCGAATCTGGGGCACGATGCGCACGCCGCGGGCCTCGAGGAGCCCCGCGGCGATCGCGATCGCTGCGGCCACGATGAAGGTCGCGCGGCCGCCCGCGCCGTGGACGACGCCCCCAAGCGCCCCGAGGATGCCGAAGGTGATCGCGCCGCCCGCCGCCGCGCCGGGCACGAACGCCGCGCATGCGGCAAAGGTCGTCCGGCCGCCGTCGGGATCTCCGCGCAGGCCGACGGTCTCGACCATCGAGAATCCGCACGGCGACCACGCCCCGGTCAGGCCGACCGGGAACGCGGCGAGCGCCAGCACGATCTGCACCGCGGTCATGCCGAGCGCTCCATCAACAGGGCACGTGCGTCTGGTAGTAGGTCACGCAGAACACGTTGCGGCTTCCGTAGCAGTAGCCGTGCAGCGCGGCGTCGCCGTTGATGCGCTTGGGGTCGTGCGCGCAGCAGTCCCAGAGCTTGCGGACGTGGCCACCACAGCACCGGTACCACGAGCCCTGAAGCTGCGTCTGGATCCCGTAGATGCGCCCGGTCTCCCCGCAGATCGGGGTTCTCGGCGCCGGCGGCAGCGGCTTGCCGTCGGGGTCGGTGAGCACGCCGCCGTGATCCCCGATCGGCTCGCCGTCGCGGTTGATCGGCCGGCCCAGGTTGTCCACCGGATGGCCGTCGGAGGGGCGGATCGGGAACCCGCGCGAATCGATGCGCGGCAGCCCGAGCGGGTGAACGCACGAGCCGGTGGTGTA
>JAWVFM010000107.1:0-11463 GCA_033856015.1 Solirubrobacterales bacterium | reverse complement strand
AGCGTGTCGGACACGACTCGAACCACGTACGGGAACTCCTCCTCCGAGGGAATCGAAGGCACCAGGGCCCGTTCGGCGAGTGCCCCGTGGCCGATGTCCCGGCGCTTGGGGCCGCGCATGAAGCCGGCCTCGCCCACCGAGAACGGCGGGAAGTTGTAGTGGTGCCAGAAGCGCTTGGTGTCCTGGAGGCCGAGGTTGTCGACCTTCATGTCCATGCGCGTCGTTCCGAGCGCGACGCTCGAGAGGATCTGCGTCTCGCCGCGCGTGAAGAGCGCCGAGCCGTGAACGCGGGGGGCCACGTCGACCTCGGTCTCGATCGGCCGGATCTCGTCCTGGGCGCGACCGTCAGGCCGCTTCTTGTCGACCGCGATCCGCTTACGGATCATGTCCTTCTCGAACTTCGCGAAGGCGCGTTCGACCTCGATCTGCTTGGCCGGATCGATCTCGTCGCCGTCCGCGGCGTACTCGCTCAGCGCGTCGTGCTGGACGGCCTCGATGGCGTCCTGGCGGGCGAGCTTCTCGGGGATCTGGGTGGCCTCGTCGAGCTTCGTGCCGTAGGCGGACTCGATCTTCCCCAGCAGGTCGGCGTCGACCTCCGGAGCCTCGACCTGGATCTTCTCCTTGCCGGCCTTCTGGGCCAGCTCGTCGATCGTCGCGGTGATCTTCTTGATCTCCGAGTGGGCGATGTCGAGGGCATCGAGCACCTCGGCCTCGGTGACGCCGTCGGCGCCGCACTCGACCATCAGGATGGCCTCGTCCGTGCCGGCGACGATGAGGTCCATCTCGAGCTCGTCCTGGCGGTCCTCGGGCGGGTTGACGACGAAGTCGCCGTCGAGCTTCCCGACCCGCACCGCGCCGACGGTCTTGGCGACCGGGACCGGAGAGATCGCGAGGGCGGCCGAGGCGGCGTTCATCGCGAGGATGTCGTAGGGGTGGATGTGGTCTACCGAGAGCGGCTGGGCGACCAGCTGCGTCTCGAAGTGCCAGCCCTTGGGAAAGAGCGGGCGGATCGGCCGGTCGATCATGCGCGCGGTGAGCGTCGCCTTCTCGCCCGCCCGTGCCTCACGGCGGAAGTAGGAGCCCGGGATCTTGCCCGCGGCGTAGTGCTTTTCCTCGACGTCCACCGTCAGCGGCAGGAAGTCGACATCGCGAAGGTTGCCGACGGTCGCGGTGCCAAGCACCAGCGTCTCGCCGCTCGTGACGACGACGGCTCCGCCGGCCTGGCGGGCCAGTTTGCCGGTCTCAAAGCTGATCTCGTCGTTTCCAACGGTCGCTGAGACGCGGCTCACGTCAAACATGCTCATTGATTCAGTTGTCCTTTCGGACGCCCGGTTGGCGTCCAGTGCTTCAGAACTTGTCGTTCTCTAACGAGGCCGATGTTAGCGGTCCGCCGGCCCGAGGCAGAGCGGCGGGCCGTTAGCGTGCACGCGATGCACGAGTCCACCGCTGGACGGCGCTACGAGCTGATCGGGGGCACCTACGCCTCCACTCGGCGCACCGACCCGCGGATTGCCGCCCGCATCGAGGCGGCGCTCGGAGATGCCCGAACGATCGTCAACGTCGGGGCGGGCGCCGGCTCCTACGAGCCGGCGGGCCGTGAGGTCATCCCGATTGAGCCGTCGCCGACGATGGCCGCCCAGCGCCCAGCCTCCCTGCCGCAAGCCGTGATCGCTCGCGCCGAGGCGCTCCCGCTCGCGGACGACTCGGCCGACGCGGCGATGGCGATCATCACGTTGCATCACTGGGACGACGTCGCCGGCGGAATCCGGGAGATGCGCAGGGTGGCCCGGGAGCGTGTCGTCGTCCTGACGCTCGATCCGAACGTGATGGCGAGGTCCTGGCTGCGCGACTACGCGCCGGAGCTCAGGCGCTTCGACAGCGAGTTCCCGAGCGTCGAGCAGATCGCTGCCGCGCTCGGCGGCGCAGCCATCAGCGAGATACCGAGTCCAAGCGACTGCGTCGACCTGTTCATCGAGACGATGCTCGGCCGCCCGGAGCTCCTGCTCGATCCTGAAATCCGCGCCAACTGCTCCGGCTTCGCCAGGATGGACGACGCGGCTGAGGCGCGGGCGGTCGAACTCCTCCGCGCCGACCTCGATTCGGGCGAATGGGACAGTCGCCACGGACACCTCCGCACGATGGCCGAGCACGACGGAGGCCTGCGCCTCCTGGTCGCCGAGGCGTAGCCAGGACAGCTAGCGGCGCAGGCCGAGGTCCGCGACGAGGGCGCGGTAGCGGTCCAGGTCGGAGCGCTCGAGGTAGCGCAGCAGGCGGCGGCGCTTGCCGACGAGCATCAGGAGGCCGCGGCGCGAGTGGTGGTCCTTGGTGTGCGTGCGCAGATGATCGGTCAGGTAGTTGATCCGCTCGGTGATCAGCGCGACCTGGACCTCGGCGGAGCCGGTGTCGCCGTCGGCGCGGCCGTACTTGCCGATCAGCTCCTGCTTTGTTTCTTTGGTCAGTGTCATCTGGGGGGTGTGAAGCTAGCACAGAGCTTCCGCGCCTCTTCGACGTCGAGATGCATCTGGGCGATGAGGTCTTCGGCGCCTGGAAAGCGCCGTTCACCGCGCAATCTCGCGATGAACGCGACCCGCAATACCTGTCCGTAGAGGTCGATGTCCTGGTCGATGATGTAGGTCTCGACGAGCAGGCCTCGGCCCGTCTCGAAGGTCGGGCGCACGCCCACGTTCACGGCCGACGGAAGGCCGTTGGCGAAGGCCGCGTAGACGCCGTGGCCGGGCACGACCATGTCGCCCGAGGGGGCGATGTTCGCCGTCGGAAAGCCGAGCGTGCGGCCGCGCCGGTCGCCGCTGATCACCTCGCCCTCGAGGAGGAACGGCGCTCCGAGGCAGCGCATCGCGCCCTCGACGTCGCCGGCGGCGACCAGGGCACGGATGCGAGTCGACGAGACCGTCTCGCCGTCGACCTCGACGAGCGGCACCACGCGCGTCGCGAAGTCCTCGCAGGCGGCGAGCATCTCCGGGCTCCCTGTGGCGCGGGCGCCGAAGCGGAAGTTCTCCCCCACCGAGACCTGCTCCGCGCCCAGCGCGCCCACCAGCACCTGCGCGATGAAGTCCGGGGCTTCAAGCGTCGAGAACTCGCGGTCGAACGGGATGACGACGATCTCCTCGACCCCGAGGCCCTCGATCACGTCGCGCTTTGCCGCAAACGGCATGATCAGCTTCGGCGCCGCCTCCGGGTGCAGCACCGCGACCGGGTGCGGCTCGAAGGTGAGGACGGTGTCGGCGCCGCGGATGACCTGCCGGTGGCCGACGTGGACGCCGTCGAATGTCCCGACCGCGACCTTCCTGGGGCGCGGCTCGACCTTCGCGAGCTCGGTGACCTTGATGCTCATTCTGGCCAAAGACTGTCACGCCCCGGCCGGGAGGCGTGCGAGCGCCTCCTCGAGCGGCAGGAACAATTCCGCCTCGTCCGCCGAGAACGGGCCGATCGCGGTGCGTCGGAGGCTCTCGCAGTAGGCGTCGCCGAGATCGGCGACCAGGCTCCGGACGTAGGTGCCCGATGAGCATTGGATCTCGAACTCCGCGCGGTCGCCATCTCGGCGCACCTCGACGAAGCGCTCCACCGTGACCGTTCGCTCGGGCATCTCGAGGACCTCGCCTCGGCGCGCGCGGCGATATGCGCGCTCGCCGGCGATCTTCACCGCCGAGTACGCGGGCGGGCGCTGGCGCACCTCGCCGGTCGGAAGCTCCAGCGGCCAGTCGGGAAGCACGCCGGTCTCGTTGATCTCGCCCTCGGGATCGCCCGTGGTGGACACGGCGCCGAACCGGGCCACGGTGCGGTAGGTCTTTGGCAGGGCCATGAACCGCGCCTGGCAGCGGGTTGCCTCGCGGCCGACCAGGACGATGAGAAGGCCTGTCGCGAACGGGTCGAGGGTCCCGGCGTGGCCGGCCTTTTGCCCGCGCTCGCGCCGCACGCGGGCGACGACGTCGTGCGACGTCGGCCCGGCGGGCTTGTCGACCAGGACGACGCCGGGAACGGCGTGCTCAGGCGGGGTTGCCGAGCTCGCCACGGAGAGCCTCGACCAGCTCGTCGTAGCCGAGGTCGGTCGAGAAGCCGGCGGCCCGGGCGTGGCCTCCCCCGCCGTACTTGCGGGCGATTGCCGAGACGTCGATGGAGCCGTTCGTCGAACGCAGGCTCACCTTGCGCGCGGACGCGCCCCCGTCCGTCTTGTCGCGGATGACGGCGGCAATCTGCGCCCCCTCCAGCGAGCGCACGAAGTCGATGACGCCCTCGGTCAGCACCTCGTCGGCGTTTGAGGCCGCATAGTCCGCCGCGGTGACGTAGGCGACGGCCAGACGGCCCTCGTCGTAGCGCTCGATCCTCTGGAGCGCACGGGCGATGAGGCGGAGCTTCTCGATCGGGACCCGCTCGTAGAGGCGCCGGTACGTGTCGTGGACATCGACGCCCGCCTCGATCAGGTCGGCGGCCACCCGGTGCGCGGTCGGGCCGGTGTTCTCGTACATGAAGCGCCCCGTGTCGGTCACAAGCCCGACATAGAGAGCGGAGGCCATCTCGGGCGTGACCTCGACGCCGAGGCGGATGGCCAGGCCGTGGACGATCTCCGCCGTGCACGACGCAACCGTGTCGACGAGGTTCACCGAGCCGAAGCGCGTGTTGTCGTGGTGGTGGTCGATGTTCACGATGTGGGCATCGGGGCGCTGGAGGAACGCGACCGGCATCCGGTCGATGTTGCCGCAGTCCAGGAAGACGAGGGTGCGGTCCACGACGTCGGCCGGAGGCTCGTGGAAGACGTCGGTGAGCGGCAGGAAGCGGTACTCGACCGGCAGCGGGAACTCCTTGGCCCCGAGGAACATCACGGAGTCCTTCCCGAGCTGCGTGAGGATGTCCTGCATCGCGAGGAGCGAGCCGAGCGCGTCGCCGTCGGGCCCCTCGTGGGTCGTCAGCAGGAAGCGCTCGCCGTCGCGGAGCGCACCGAGGACCTGCTCGACGTCAGCGGCCGTCGCGGTGCCGGTGTCGGTCATGAGTCCTCCTCGAGCAACCGGGCGAGGCGCACGGCGCGCTCCGGCCCCTCGTCGTAGTGGAAGCTCAGGGTGGGGGTGCGCTTCATGCGCGTCTCGCGGGCGATCACGGCTTGGATCAGCCCGTGCGAGGAGGCCAGCCCGGCGAGCGTTCGCTCGCGCTCCGTCGCGTCGCCCAGCACGCTGACGTAGACGCGCGCTGAGCGCAGGTCGGGGCTGGTGTCTACCGAGGTCACGGTCACGAAGCCGATCCGCGGATCCTCCAGATCCGACGCAATCGCGGCGGTGACCACCTCACGCAGGGCCTCGTTGACCCTTCGCATGCGTTCAGCCATCGCACAGCGAAGATAACACTGGCCCCCCGCAGGGCGCCTCAACACGGGAGGGAGCGCCAGGCATCATCCGCGCAGGTCCTCGAGGCTCCGAAGGTCGCGCTGGAAGGAGCACCCGTCCGGGACCCGCGCCTCCACGTACCTGCAAAGCTCATCCGCCCGCGCCGACACCTCCGCGTCGCCCACCAGGGCGCAGAGAATCGTCGCGCACTGCCAGGTGTCGTGGCCGCCGATCTCCGCCACCGCGGCGCCGAAGCGCTGTCGCAGCGAAGCCTTCAGGGAATGCAGGACCTTGCGCTTCGCCTTCAGGTCGTGCGAGTCCCCGATATGGAGCTCGACCTCCACGATGCAGACGTAGGCGGTCACCGCGATTCAGCATCTCACGGCCCGCGGGGCGGGCCCGCGGCTACTCGAGCGTCTGCTCGATCTGCTTGGTCTCGAACGCCTCGATGACGTCGTCGACCTTGACGTCTTGGAAGCCCTCGAGCACGATGCCGCACTCCAGGCCCTCCTCGACCTCTTTCACGTCGTCCTTGAAGCGGCGCAGCGAGCCGATCCGCCCGGTCCACACGACGGTGCCGTCGCGGACCAGCCGCGTCTCGGCGCCGCGGACCACGCGACCGTCCGTGACGAGACAGCCGGCGATGACACCGATCCGCGATGCGCGGAAGAGCTCCTTGACCTCGGCCTGGCCAAGCGCCTGCTCGACCTCCTCGGGCTCGAGCATTCCCTCCAGGGACGCGCGGAGCTCCTCGGTGACCTTGTAGATGACGGAGTAGGTCCGGATCTCGACGCCCTCCTGCTCGGCGGCCCGGCGAGCGTCGGCCAGAGGGCGCACGTTGAAGCCGATGACGACCGCGTCGGACGCCGCGGCGAGCATCACGTCGGACTCGTTGATGCCGCCTGCGGCGGCGCGGATGACGTTGACCACGATCTGGTCCTGCGGAAGCTTGGCGATCTCGTCCTGGAGCGCCCCGAGCGAGCCGGAGACGTCGGCCTTCAGGACGATCGCGAGCTCCTTGATGTCGCCCTCCTTGGCGCGGGCGAAGACGTCCTCCAGGGTCACGCGGCGCGCCTGGCGGCGGGCCAGGGCCTCGGTCTTCAACCGGGTGGCGCGCTCCTGCGCGAGCTGGCGGGCGCGACGGTCGTTCTCGACCGCCTCGATCCGCTCTCCCGCCTCGGAGACGCCGTCGAACCCGAGGAGCTCGACCGGATCGCCCGGCAGCGCCTCCTTGACACGCGTCCCCGTGAACTCGTGCATGGCGCGGATCTTTCCCCAGTGTGGCCCGGCGACCACCGAGTCGCCGATGTGAAGCGAGCCCCGCTGGACCAGCATGGTCACGACGGGCCCGCGGCCCGAGTCGAGGTGTGACTCGATCACGGCTCCGGAGGCAAGCGCGTTCGGGTTGGCCTTCAGCTCCTCGAGCTCGGACGTCAGGAGGATCATCTCGAGCAGGTTGTCCAGGCCCTCGCGCGTCTTGGCCGAAACGTCGCAGTAGACCGTGTCGCCGCCCCAGTCCTCAGGCGTGAGGCCCTGCGCGGCGAGCTCGTTGCGGACGCGGTCGGGCTGGGCGCCCTCCTTGTCGATCTTGTTGACGGCGATGAGGATCGGCACGTCGGCGGCCTTCGCGTGGTCGATGGCCTCAACGGTCTGCGGCATGACGCCGTCGTCGGCGGCAACCACGATCACGGCGAGGTCCGTGACCTTCGCGCCGCGGGCGCGCATTGCCGTGAAGGCCTCGTGGCCCGGCGTGTCGAGGAAGGTCACGGTCTTGCCGTCGTGGTGGACCTGGTAGGCGCCGATGTGCTGGGTGATGCCCCCCGCCTCGCCGGCGACGACCTCGGTCTGGCGGATCGCGTCGAGCAGCGAGGTCTTGCCGTGATCGACGTGGCCCATGATCGTGACGACGGGCGGCCGGTCGGCCAGCTCGGACTCCTTGTCCTCGAAGACGGGCTCCTCCGGCGTCTCGTCCGCTGCGCTCACCATCTCGACCTTGTGGCCGAGCGCCTCGGCGAGCAGCTCCACGGTCTCGTCGGAGAGGGTCTGGGTGAGGGTTGCCATCTCCCCCATGCCCATGAGCTTCTTGATGACCTCGGCGCTGCCGACGCCGAGCGTCTCGGCAACCTCGCGCACGGTGGCCCCTGAGTTGATCCTCAGGATCTCCGGTTCGGAGTGGTCGGGCTGCTTGAGCGTCGGCTCCTCGAGGAACGGGCGGCGGCGGCGTCCGCCTCGCCGTCGCGGTGGGCGACTGGGCGGCGGCGGCGGCTGGTGGTCGCGGCGCGCGGCCTGCGAGTCGATGACGACCCGGCGGCGCTTCTTCTGGCCTCCTCCTCCGCCCGCGGCGGCGGCCGGCCGGGACGGCTGCGCGGACTTCGCGCTCGCGCCTGCGCTCGGAGTCGGCGCTGATTTCTCAGCGGAGGCCGCTGCCGCCTGCGGGGCGGCACCGTTGCCGAGCACCTTCGCGGCAACCTCCTCCTCGACGCTCGAAGCGGCGACCTTCACGTCGACGCCGGCGTTCTGAAGCGCCGACAGCACGTCCTTGCTGGACAGCCCGCGCTCCTTCGCGATCTCGTGGACGCGCTTCTTCATTCGCCGGAATCCTCGGCGGACACCGCGGATTCCTCGGTCGCCTCGGCGGCGACCGGTGCGACCTCTTCGGGCTCGGGAGTTGCCTCCACGTCGGTGTCCTCGGGTGCTTCGATCGGCTCGCTGTCCTCTGCCTGGGGCGCGGCGTCCTCCTCCGGTGATGACTCCTCGTCGGGGCCCTCGACTGCGGCGTCCTCGGCGCGCTCGGCATCGTCGGCCTCTGGAGCCTCGGGCTCCTCGGCGGGAGCGTCAGGTTCCTCGGCGGCAGTCTCTTCAGGCTCCTCTGCGGGCGCCTCAGGCTCCTCGGCAGTTGGCTCAGGCTCCTCGGCGGGAGCCGAGGCGAGCGCCTTCGCCACGACCGCAGCGACGTCGGCTTCGGGAGAGCTCGAGTTCGCGAGAACTCCGATGTCTGCCTCGTCGAGCCCGGCGAGCACGGTCACCTGGTGGGTGTCGAAGCGCGCCAGGGCCTGGTGCTGGGGCAGGCCGCAGTAGCGCGAGCCCGTGAGCGACGCGTTCGGGCAGCGCCGGCCCGCGGAGAGGATCGCCGCGCAGCGGCCATCCGCCTCCTCGTCCTCCTCGTAGGCGATGTCGTCTTCCTGGCTGAAGTCAGTCTCGGACTTGATGTCGACGCGCCAACCGGTGAGCTTGGCGGCGAGCCGCGCGTTCTGGCCCTCGCGGCCGATCGCCAGCGAGAGCTGGTCGTCGGGGACGACCACCGTCGCCTGCTTGTCGTCGTCGTCGACCAGGACCTCGCGCACTCGCGCGGGCGAGAGCGCCTTCGCGACGAACCTGGCGGGCTCCTCGTTGTACGGAATGATGTCGATCTTCTCGCCGCGGAGCTCGGAGACCACCATGCGGACCCGCGAGCCGCGCGGGCCGACGCAGGCGCCCACCGGGTCCACGCCGTCGGCGTGCGAGATCACGGCGATCTTCGAGCGGTAGCCGGGCTCGCGGGCGACGCCCACGATCTCGACCAACCCGTCCGCGACCTCGGGGACCTCCAGCTCGAACAGCTGCTTGATGAGCTCAGGGGTGCGGCGCGAGACGACGATGCTGGGGCCCTTGCCCTCGGCCGAGACGTCGGTGATGACGGCCTTCACGCGCATCCCGTGGTCGTAGCGCTCGTTCCAGACCTGCTCGGAGCGCGGCAGGAGCGCCTCGACGCGGTCGCGAAGCTGGACGAGCGTGTAGCGGTTGTCGGACTGCTGGATGATCCCGGTGATCAGCTCGCCGACGCGGTCCTGAAACTCGTCGAAGACCATCATCCGCTCGGCCTCGCGGATGCGCTGGAGGATGACCTGCTTGGCGGTCTGCGCTGCGATCCGGCCGAAGTCGCCCGGGGTGACGTCGTGGCTCGTGATCTGATCCTCGTAGGGCGCCAGGATCTCGGGGTCGAGCTCGGGCTCCTCGGGCTCGCGCAGCTCGCCGGTCTCCGGGTCGATCGTCTGCTCGGCCTCCTCGGCGACCTGCGCCAGGAGCTTCTCCTCGAGCTCCGCGGGCAGGATCAGCTCGAAGACGCGGAAGTCGGCGGTCTCGCGATCGAGGTCGACGCGTGCGTAGCGCGCGGCGCCCGGGGTCTTTCGGTATGCGGAGAGGAGCGCGTCCTCGAGGGCCGACATCAGCACCTCCGAGTCGATGCCCTTCGCGGTGGCTACCTCCTTGACCGCGTCGACGATCTCGCGGGTCATCCTTGAACCTCCTGAAGATCGGGGACCAGGTTCGACCGGCGGATCCCGTCGAGCGGGATGGTGACCCGCTCGCCGTCGGCCTCGAGCGCCACGGTGCGCTCGTCCGCGTCCGCCAGCGTTCCCGTGAAGTTGCGCCGGCCGCCGATCGCCTCACGAGTGCTGATTCGCGCCCGTCGCCCGACGTAGCGGCGGTAATGCTCGGGCTTGGTCAGAGGGCGATCGTCGCCCGGCGAGGACACCTCGACCGTGTAGTCGTCCAGAAGGTCGCGAAGCGCCGCGGTGACTCGCTCGCAGAGCGCGAGGTCGACCCCGGCCGGGTGGTCGACGTAGAGGCGAAGCGACTCTGCCGCGGGCCGTTCGAGCATGACGAGCTCGACCTCTGGGTCGAGGTCGTGGAGGCGTTCATCGATTGTCGCTTTGAGTTCGGGCACGGTGTTCTCCTCGCTTCAAACCGGTTCCGGACGAAAGAAAAGGTGGGCCCGGGCCCACCTCTCGTCAGGGTTCGGGTACTGATGAAGCGATTTCAGTATAGCCACGGCTCTCAGCTCGCCCGGCCGTCCTCAGGCGCGTACAACCCGTCGTTCAGGCCTCGAGAAGGAGGGTGACAGGGCCATCAGCGACCAGCTCGATGGCCATCCGCTTGCCGAAGGCGCCGCGTGCCGCGCCGGTCATCTCGCAGAAGCGCTCGTAGAGCGGCTCGGCCACCTCCGCCGCGGCCGCGCGGACGTAGCTCGGGCGGTTGCCTCGCGATACATCGCCGTAGAGCGTGAACTGGCTGACGCAGAGGATCTCGCGGCTCCCCAGCGGCTCGTCCATGCGCCCATCCTCGTTGTCGAAGACCCGCAGCGCCTTCACCTTGGCCGCCAGCCGGTCGGCCTGTTCCTCGGCGTCGCCCGCCCCGACTCCGAGGAGGACGAGGAGCCCGGGGCCGATGGCGGCGACCTCGGCGCCCGCGACGGAGACTCTCGCCCGCTCGACCCGCTGGACGAGGGCGCGCAAGCGGCTACGCGGAGCGGCGAGCGGCGCGCTCGCGGTAGATCCGGTAGTCGTGACGTTCGGGCCGCAGGCATGCGGCGATCGCCAGGTGACGCCGGGCCTCCACGCGGCGCCCGCTCAGCGAGAGTGCACGCCCGAGGCAGAAGTGCGCGTAGTCGTTCACCGGGTAGCGCTCGACGACCGCGGCAAACTCCTCGGCCGCCTCCGGGTAGCGGCGGGTGCGGAAGTACGCGCGACCGAGGGCCTCGCGCACGGACGACTTCTCGGGGGCCAGCCTGGCGGCCTTCGCAAGCGGGATCGCCGCCTGCTCGAACTCGCCCGCCTCGAGGAGGAACATCCCGTTCGAGTAGAGGTCGTAAAGCGTGGTCTCAGGGAGCTCTTCAGGCACTCTCTGAGTGTACGGACGAGCGCAGCTCGTCCACGCGATCGAGGATCGCGTCGGCGACGTCTTCCTTGGACGCTCGCGGCACGGCGCGCTCTCCGTCCCGGTCGACGATCGTCACCTCGTTCTGAGGCGAGTCGAAGCCGATGTCCGAGCGCGAGATGTCGTTGAAGACGATGGCGTCAACGCCCTTTTCCTGGAGTTTCCGGCGAGCTCGGGCGATCGCCTCCGGGCCGTGCTCGGCGGCGAACCCGATGAGGGTCTGGCCGGCGCGCCGCTCGCGCGCCACGGCCGCGAGGACGTCTTCGGTCTCGGTGAGGCGCAGCTCCAGCTCTCGGCCTTCCTCGCGCGCGAGCTTGCCGGCGCTGGGATCGGCCGCCCGGAAGTCCGCAACCGCGGCCGCCATCAGCAGGACGTCGCAGCTCGGCACGGCGCTCTCGACCGCAGCGGCCAGCTCGGCCGTGGTCTCGACGTCCAC
>JAWVFM010000106.1:0-4150 GCA_033856015.1 Solirubrobacterales bacterium | reverse complement strand
AGGCCGTCCGCGCCCGCGTCAGGGCCGGTGAGGACAAAGCCCTTGTCGTCGCGCGCGACGACGTCGCCGAGCCAGTCCGTGCACGGGACGGCGCCCAGGAACAGGAAGAGGAACGACAGCGGCATCGAGGTGCCGTCGGTGAGCGTCACGGATTCCAGCTGGCCGTCGCGGCCGTGGAGCTCGGCGACCTCGCTGCGGTCCCGGACAGCGACGCCGTACCGGCTGAGCTCGCCGATCAGGTAGTTGGACATGGTCTCGCCGAGGTCGGCACGGCGATGCAGGAGCGTGACGAGGGCGCCGCCACGAGCCAGCCAGACCGCGGCCTGACCGGCGGAGTTGCCGCCGCCGACGACGCCGACGCGCTGCCCGCCGCAGTGCTGAGCCTCGGGCGGGCCCGCGGCGTAGAAGACGCTGATGCCCTCGTACAAGTCCAGGTCGTCCACCGGCAGCCGGCGGTACTCGGCGCCGGTTGAGAGGAGCACCGCCCGCGCCGAGACCTCGACCTCGCCCTCGAGCTCGACGACGTGGCGGTCGGCGCCAGGCTCCAATGACGTGGCGCGGTAGGGGGTGGCGGTCCGCGCCCTGAACTTCCGGGCCTGCGTAACAGCGCGGCTCGTCAGCTCGGTGCCGCTGATGCCCGCCGGGAAGCCGAGGTAGTTCTCGATGCGCCTCGACGAGCCCGCCTGGCCGCCCAGGACCGTGCTCTCGACGAGCAGCGTGTCGAGGCCCTCCGACGCCCCGTAGACCGCGGCGCCGAGCCCGGCAGGGCCGCCGCCCACGATCAGCAGATCGACCTCCTGGGTGGCTGAGAGCTCGAGTCCGATGCCAAGGGTGCGCGAGAGCTCGCCGTTGCTCGGGCGCCGAAGCTGAACGCCTCCTGGTAGGACCACCAGCGGGAGGTCGTCCGCCGCCAGCTCGGAGAGGAGCGCGGCGGCCTCATCGTCGTCAGCGGGGTTTCGCCACGTGTAGGGGAGTCGGAGGCGGCCGGCAAAGTCGAGCACCCGGCGGGTCTCGCTCGAGTCGTGGGGCCCGAGGATCTCCACGCCGACGCCCTCGCGCTGCTGAAGGAGCTCGCGGCGCTCGACGAAGGCGTTCAGGAGCAGATCAGAGAGCGAGCCGTCCTCGAAGAGCAGCTCCCGCAGGACCTCACGATCGACGGCGATGTAGCGCGTGGGCTTCGTCACCACGGCGGTCAGGAAGACCGTCTGGCCGGAGAGCAGGTTCATCTCGCCCAGGAAGCCCGATGCGCCGTGGCGGACGATCTCGCCTCCCGCGGCGTCGACGATGGCGGCTTCGCCCTCGACGATCGCGATGAACGGGTAGGTCTCGTCGCCGATCTGGAAGAGCGTCTCGCCCTCCTCGGCGGTCCGCTCCTCGCCGTGCTGCGCGAGCATCGCGAGCTGCGAGGCGGAGAGGGAGCGAGTGACGGGACCGGCCATCGGCCAAGGCTACCCACCCACGGATCCCGGCCGGGAGGGGGACTACGCGAAAGCCGTCGCCAACCGGCGCGCGTTGCGAAGAGTGTGGGCCTTCACCTCGTTGTTGAGGTAGGCGTAGACCTCTGCCCGGGAGCGCCAGGCGGCCATGCGGCGCCGCCACGTGTCGAGCTCGGCTTCGGAGTAGTTGCCGTTTCGCCCGCGGCGGCCATGGTGCAGGCGGACGTAGGCCCAGCCGGCTGTGAGCTCCCGCGTCTGGAACGGCCATTTCGGGTGATCGGAGACGACCAGGGCCACGTCATGAGCGCGCAGCAGGTCATAGACCTCGGGTGTGAACCAGCTCTCATGGCGGAACTCGAACGCATGGCGATCGCCGGAGGGCACGCGTTCCAGGGCCTCGCTCAGGCGTGCGTCGTCGCGCCTGAAGCTCTCCGGAAGTTGCCAGAGGATCGGCCCGAGCTTCCCGGCCTCCCGGAGCGGGTCGAGTGTGTCGAAGAAGCGCGCGACGCCGCCCTTCTTCGGTTCGCGCAGGCGCTTGACATGGGTCATGTAGCGGCTCGCCTTGATCGCGAAGACGAAGTCCTCGGGTGTCTGCTCGACCCAGCCCCGGACCGTCTCCACGGTGGGGAGGCGGTAGAAGGTGGCGTTGATCTCGACGGTCGAGAACAGCTCGGCGTAGCGAGTCAGCCAGGCGCTCGCGGGCAGGCCGTCCGGGTAGACGGCGCCGCGCCACTCTCGGTAATTCCAGCCCGAGCAGCCGATGCGGACCGCGTGCGTCGTGATGCGCTCAGTATTGCCGGGTTCCGCGCCGGCGCGCTGCGGCGGTCCACGAGATCTGCTGGATCGTCGCGACGATCAGTCCGATGATGCCGGCGATGATCAGGATCAGGCCGATGACATGCTCGTTGACGCCGGCGATCCTGAGGTTGAGGGCGTAGCGAATGATCGCTCCCGCCGCGATTAGGAATATGGCTGCTCCATAGGTCATGCCGGCACTCCTACCCGGCAGGCCAAATCTGAATCAGCCCGACTCCTCGAGGGCGGGCTCAGGCACGCGCACCGCACGCGGCTGGGTGGCGCTCGGGGAGTCTATCGCCAGATGCGGAAGCCGCCGCTCGAGCCAGGCGGGGAGCGTCCACGTCGCTCGCCCGAGCAGCTGCAGCACCGCAGGAAGCAGCAGGCTGCGGACCACGAAGGCGTCGACGAACACTCCGGTGGCGAGGCTGAGGCCGAAGAGCTTCAGCACGCGGTCGCTGCCCGTCGCGAAGGAGAGGAACACGAAGACCATGATCGCCGCGGCCGCCGTGATCACGCGACCGGTGGTGGCCACGCCGTTGACCACCGCCTGGGAGGCATCGCGTCGACGTGTCCACTCCTCGTGGATCCGGGAGACCAAGAAGACCTCGTAGTCCATCGATAGCCCGAAAACGATCGCGAACAGGAACACCGGCACGAAGGAGTCGATCGGCCCGCCGGTGACCCCGACGAGGCCGCCCAGCCAGCCCCACTGGAAGACCGCCACGGTCACCCCCAGCGAGGCGCCGATCGAGAGCAGGTTCATCAGGGCAGCCTGGATCGGGATCACCACGGAGCGGAACACGACCAGCAGCAACATCGCCGCCAGCAGCACCACGATGCCGATGAAGAGCGGCAGCTTGTTCGAGAGCACGGACGCGAAGTCGACCTGGGTCGCGGTCGGCCCGCCCACGAGCACGCTCGCCCCGGTGCTCCGCGCCACCGGCGGCAGGACGTCGTTGCGAAGCCGGTTCACCAGGTCAGTCGTGGCCTGGTCCTGCGGGGCGGAGCTGGGGAAGGCGCTGAACACCGCGGTGCGGCCGGCGGGGCTGATCTGTGGCGGTCCCACCGAGGCCACGCCGGGGTCCTTGGCGACGACGCGCGCGACCTGTGCCGCGGCGGCCTGATCGCCGGGCCTCGGCAGCTGGGCAACGATCTGGAGCGGCCCGTTGAAGCCCTTGCCGAATCCCTGCGCCAGCAGGTCGTACGCCTTGCGCGTCGTCGTGTTCGTCGGGTCGTTGCCCGCGTCGCTGGAGGCAAGCCGCATCGAGAGGACCGGGGAGGCCAGCACGACCATGATGGCCACGCCGGCGATTGCGGCCGGCCACGGGTGGCGCTGAACGACCAGGGCCCAACGGGGCCAGAAGCCAGAGCGGGCGGCCGGGTCCCTGGCCACGCCTCCGCCAGCAGCCGGGCGGCTGGCAGCGCGGCGACGGCGGGCCGACACTCGCCCAACCCGCTCCCCGAACCGGGAGAGAAGAGCCGGGAGCGCGGTGAGCGAGGCCAGCATGACCATCAGGACGCCGAGGGACGCCGCGACCGCCATGCCGTTGAGGAAGCCGATGCCCAGCGCGAACATGCCGAGCAGGGCGATGATGACCGTGGACCCGGCGAACACCACGGCCCGCCCAGCCGTGTCCATCGCGGCCACCAGAGCGCTCTCGACTTCCGCGCCGGCGCGGAAGTTCTCGCGAAAGCGCGTGACGATGAAGAGCGCGTAGTCGATCCCCACGCCCAGCCCGATCATCACGGCGATCTCGGTCGAGAAGTTCGGCATGTCGATCACGTGAGTGCCGAGCGCGATCAGGCCGACGCCCGACCCGAGCCCGCGGAGAGCGGTGACGATCGGCAGCCCCCTCGCCCCCACCGAGCCGAACGTGATCAGCAGGATGAGGACGGCGGCCAGCAACCCGATCGCG
>JAWVFM010000105.1:0-2780 GCA_033856015.1 Solirubrobacterales bacterium | reverse complement strand
GCCCTCGGCGGTCTCTCCGCGCGAGGCGAACAGCGCCCCGGCGTTGTTGGCCAGCACGTCGATCTGCCCGTAGCGCTCCCGAGCTTCTGCCGCGAGCACTCGGACCTCGGCCATCAGAGTCAGATCGGCGACGTGCTCATGGACGGGCGCGCCTCCCCCTGCCTGCATGGCCTCCTGTGCGACGGCCTTGACCCGTGCCGGATCGCGACCCACCAGCGCGACCTCGACCCCTTGCCCGGCAATCTCGACCGCGGCCGCCCGCCCGATCCCGCGAGTGGCTCCGGTCAGCAGGACGAGGGTCACGACGCGAAAGCTACTCGCACCCGCCGAGCGCGTCGAGGCCCCCCAGGTGGTCTTTGGCGCACTCAACCAGCCCGGGAACTCGACGCCGAATACTCTCGTTCGGCCACTCGATGCCATCCAAATGCTGTCGTAGTGCTGCGGCTACACAGTGGCAGTGCATCGCGGAGGAAAGCAGGCGGGCCGCTCGGCGTCGGACCTTAAGGCGCACCCGCTTCTCGCGATGAGCGACACAATCCATTCATGGGCTACGGTGCGCTCAGTCGGGAAATCCCCCCGGCGAACCTGCGACGGACTGGAGGATGAGATGGCGTACGTGATCGTCAACGACTTCGAGGGCGGTACGAGGGAGCAGTACGACGCCACGACCGCGGTGGTGCACCCGGCAGGTGGCCTGCCCGCCGGCCAGACGCATCACTACGCCGGGCCAAGCACGAACGGCTGGGTCGTCGTCGCAGTCTGGGAGTCGAAGGAGATCTGGGAGAAGTTCCGCGACGAGACGCTGTTGCCCGCCTTCCAGGGAGGGGGGTCCGTGTTGCCGGGCCCACCGAAGACGACGGAGTTCGAGGTCGAGGTAGAGCTCTAGGGGCAACCCCTGCCGACCGAGGCGGTTGGTTCTCGTCCGTTGCCCCCACGAAGCTGGCCGGAACATTGTGAACCCCGGCCGTGGTACCGCTGGTGGTACCAAGACGCGCGGATCGCGGGGGCGAGACCGCCGACCTCGTTGCCCTCCTTCAGCCGGTCGCCGTCCGGTCGGTCGACGCTGCACTCCCGATATGCGCACGTGCCTGCTCGGCGTGGGGTAGGTTCAGACTCCGGGACCCGGCCGAGCCGAAGGAGAGCCATGAGCGAGCAGAGCGTCGAAGTGGTCAAGCGTGCCTATGCCGCCTTTGCGGAGGGCGATGTGCCCGCCGTTCTTGGGGTGTTCGCCGACGACATCGAATGGCATGAGGCCGAGGGGATGCCGTATGGGGGCGTATACCGCGGCGGCGAGGCCGTGGCGCAAAACGTCTTCGGCCCGATCTCCCAAGACGTCGAAGGCTTTGCGGTGACCCCCGAGGAGTTCATGGCATCCGGTGACACCGTCGCCGTGGTCGTCAGCTACACCGGCACCGGGAAGGCCACCGGTAAGCCGCTGGACCTCCCAGTCGTGCACGTCTGGGATATCCAGGACGGCAAGGCTGTGCGCTTCCGTCAATTCGCCGACACGGTGAAATTCGCCGACGTCGTGCCCGCCGCTGATTCAGTTGCCCGGTAGGGTCGCGGCGCCACTTGGCCAAGCTCGATGACGTAGCCCCGATGGGCGAAGCAGCGATGAGCGTGGCACTAGCGTTGCTCAGAAAGATGCGCCAGTGGAATCCACGAATCGGCGCTAGCCCCTGGTGACTTAGGTCAAGACGCCGATGGCTTTCCAATAATTGCCGAGCTTGGTGAGGACATAGTTGGCGATCTCTGCCCGCCCGGCCTTGGTTCGTCAGTCGAGGGCGATCCTGCCGCTGTATCCGCGCGCCCTTGCGAGGGGGGCAAGAAGGGCGGTGAGCGCTCGCAGCAGAGGCCAGGGCGGAGTTAGGGGCCGCAGCTCGTCTCCGAACTCGGGAACCAGGACGGCCAGTTGCAGGGTTCCGGGCATCCCTTTCTCGTCCAACTTGCCTTGCTGCGCGAGGGCAAAGAAGGTCTCAAAGAATGACGCGATATCCAGTGCGGGCTTGAAGAACTGGACTGAGTGGGCGTCTTCGTCGCCCTCGTTCCAGAAGCGATGCGAAGTGTTTGGCGGTATCGCTATCGACTCCCCCGGCCCGACCCGCCGCTCCTTGCCTTCCACCTCGAAGACGAGTGATCCGGAGATAACGTCGGCGCCGCTTTCCTGCTTCGGATGAACGTGCCCCGGCTCGCGTTCCTTGAGATTCCTCGGATTCAGGCTGTCGATTCGAAGGAGCTCGTCTCTGAGCTCGATGAACTTCATCCGCTGGCCGGTGCGAGGATTGGAAATCTCTTGTCCCTCGTAGGCCATTTGCCGAGTCTATCCCTGAGTCGGAGGCTCTAGTCATCGCGGTCCAAGGCGGCCGATTGCAAGCTCAGCACGATGAGCAAAGAGGAAGGTGCCACGGCGGACTCGGGCAAGGTGAAGAAGCAGAGCCCGAAAGCGGCGAAGGTTCTGGCGCCCGGCACCAAGGTCAAGGTGACCCTTGAGCCATGGAGGCAATGCGCCGCGAATGTTGCCCGTGGTACCAGCTTTGGTACCGGACGCATCGTCCGATGTGTCCCGTGGGTCGCAAATCGGGGACGGGAGGGACGCACGGGACGCGTTGGGACGCATAGGGCAAGTCAGTCAGCCGGCTGGGGGCCGAGCGGTCGCAGGTTCAAATCCTGTCTCCCCGATTAGCGAGAGCCCGCCTCGAGGTAGCGACGGGCGCTCACGGTCTTCCTCGCGTACGCGTCGCGCGCGTTGCTGGGGTCGGATTACGGTGGTGATCGGGTAG
>JAWVFM010000104.1:0-3569 GCA_033856015.1 Solirubrobacterales bacterium | reverse complement strand
CAACCCTCCGCGCAATCGCATGCTCGAAGACGGCGCGTGACAAGAGGCGGGCATATCAGGAGGAGGGACGCGCCCGAGCTCGCGAGGGCGACGCGCGCCACGAGGCAGGGTGCATGCTCTACTGGGCCGAGGGGTCGAAGAGCCGCAACTCGGTCACGTTCTCAAACGCCGACGTGAAAATGATGGTGTTCTTCTGCGGCTTCCCCAGGCAATGCTTCGCGATTCCTCCGGACCGGCTGACCGTTCGACTCAACGCCTACACGGACAACGGGCTCTCTCTCACAGACATCGAGACCCATTGGCTCGATGCGCTGGAGCTGCCACGGGCGTGCCTCCGCGCCCACACGCTCGACCACTTCCCGACGTCGAGCAGTGGGGCCAGGAGGAACAAACTGCCGTATGGGGTCTGCAACCTGAACCTGCACTCCACCCGCGTCGTCCAGCACATCTACGGCGCAATTCAGGAATACGGCACGTTCGAGGAGCCGCGGTGGCTCGATTGATGAGTGACGAACTGCGCCTGCGGCACGTATGAGTGGTGGTGTGAGCTCGCTTGCTCGATGGGGATGCGTGGCGCTCGGCTCGGGTGCGCTCGTGGTGGCGGGCTGCGGCGGCAGCGGCGGCTCCGGTCCGAATGCGGGCTCGCCCGCCGGTCCCTCAGCGCCCGGGCTTGCCTGCACCGAGATCGGCTGCAGCTCCGGCCTCCAGCTGAACCTGCGGCCCATCGCGCAGCGGATGCCCGACGCGAGGCGGGTGAGGCTCTGCCTCGACTCCCATTGCAGGACCTTCTCGCCACGCGACCCGCTGGCGATGCTCACCGAGCTGCGCATCAGGTCCAGGGCGAACGTGCAGGTAACGATGGCGATCCTGGGCGCCGGCGGCAAGGTTCTGCAGCGCGACGCCCAGGGCGCACGGATCGTGCGGACACGACCGAACGGCCCGGGCTGCAAGCCGATCTGCTTTCAGGTGCCGCTCGCGCTCGACGCGAAGTCGTTGCGGCTGACGCAGTCGCTTCAGTCCGGATAGCCGTCAGCGCGCCGCGCGCCGCGCCGGCGACCGCGTCGAACCCTCGGGCGCCCCCCGACGCGCGGCCTGCGGGCGGGAGGTGCCGACCGCGCTCTCGAGCTCCTGGATCGAGGCGCGAAAGAGCGTCGCCAGCTCGCCGGCGTCGGGGAGCGCCCGCGGGTCGGCGTAGGCAGCGAAATGAACGGACCCCGCGTAGCTCAACACCCCGATCGAGAGCGCGTGACCGTCGCTGATCGGGATGACCGGGTAGATGGAGGCGACCTTGGCACCGACCGCGTAGAGCGGAACGCGGGGGCCCGGCACGTTCGAGATCGTGAGGTTGTACATCCGCGGGCTGGCCGCGAGGCGCGCTGCCCGCTCCTTCATGAAGCCCGGCAGCGCGTCCATGCCTCGCAGCAGCGCCTCGCTTCCGGCGATCCTGCCTGAGTCCTTGAGCTCAGCCGTCTCGCCGCGGATCAGCGCCACCCGGCGAAGCGGCTCAGGCTCGGAGAGCGGCAGCTCGACGAAGGCGAACGTGATGCGGTTCCCGTCGGCCGGCGCGTCCTCCGACGCGCGCACGCTCACCGGCACCATCACGCGGATCGGTTCGGGCCGCTCGTCACGCAGCGCGGCGTACCGCCGCAGCGCTCCGCTCGCAACGGCGAGGACGACGTCGTTCAGCTTCACGGCTCCGCGACGGCCGTCGAGCGCTCGCTTCAGTGAGTCGAGGCGGGCAAACGGGATCGGCTGTGTGACGAGCGTGCGCCGTGCGGAGATCGGCACGTTCATGTACGAGGGCGGCGCCGGGCGCAGCGCGTCCTCGGCGATCGACAGCGCGGCACGGCGCATCGTGTCGGCCACCCGCGCCGTCCGCCGCGGCGCGAGGCCCATGGAGGCCACCCGCCGTGCAGCTCGGAACTGGTCGAGCGCGGAGTCGGCGGCGGCATCGACGGCGAGCCGCAGCGGCCCCGACGCATGTTCCGCCCGCCACTCGACCGCCTCCGGCGGCGCGGCGTCAACCGCGCCATCGAACAGCAGCATCCCAAGCTCGACCGCGGCGATGCCGTCGACCATCGCGTGGTGAACCTTGCCGAGGACCGCGGCGCGCCCCTCTCCAACCCGCGGCAGGATCAGGAGCCTCCAGAGCGGCCGGGAGCGGTCGAGCTGCTCGGAGAGGAACCGGTCGCAGATGCGCCGCACGCCAGCCACCCCCGGGATCCGCTTCTCCACGATCTCCACGTGCCGATCGATCGCGAAGCCGGGATCGTCCTTCCATACGGCCTCACCGATCGCCGGGGTCACGACCCGCTGGCGAAAGCGCGGGGCAAGGTGAAGCCGGGCCTCGACGCGTCTCATGAGCTCGGCGGCGTGCAGGGCGGTCGCCCCGGGCGCGAGCTCGAGCTCGGAAAGCCAGCCGACGTGCATGTGCGCACTCGGCGTCTCGACGCGCAGGAACGAGGCGTCGAGGGCGGAGAGGCGCTGCATACGAGTGAGGATGGCGCTCCGGCGCCCCCGTTCCTATGGACGCCGGGCCGAAATTGGCAGCACGCAGACCGCCGTGCGGTCGAGGCTCCGGTCAGCCGACGAGAAGCTCGAGGAGCGCCTTCTGGGCGTGAAGGCGGTTCTCGGCCTGGTCCCAGACTGCCGAGCGCTCGCCGTAGAGGACCGCCGCCGAGATCTCCTCCCCTGGAAGAGCGGGCAGGCAGTGAAGGACGATCGCGTCGTCGCGAGCCTCCGCCAGGAGCTTCTCGTTCACCTGGTAGGGGGCGAGCGCCGTACGACGCTTCTCCGCCTCTGCCTCGTCGCCCATGCTCACCCACACGTCCGTGTAGATGGCGTGCGCGCCGTCGACGGCCTCGCCGGGATCGTCCGTCTGGCGCGCGCCAACCCCGTCCTCGAGGCGATAGCCCTCGGGAGCGCCGACGACCACCTCGACACCGAGGGCGCCGCCGATCAGGGCAAGCGAGCGTGCGACGTTGTTCCCGTCGCCGACGTAGGCGACCCGCAGGCCGTCGAGGGCGCCGAAGCGCTCGCTCAGCGTGAGCAGGTCGGCGAGCGCCTGGCAGGGGTGGTGAAGAGGGGTCAGCGCGTTGACGACCGGAACGTCCGCCGCGGCAGCGAGCTCGGCGACCGTCTCGTGCGATCCGGAGCGCATGACGATCGCGTGGAGGTAGCGGGAGAGGACCCGCGCCGTGTCGCCGACCGACTCGCCTCTGCCCAGCTGGAGCTCGTCGGCGCGGAGCGACAGCGGGTGTGCGCCGAGCTCGGCGACGCCGACCTGGAAGGACACGCGGGTCCTCGTCGAGGGCTTCTCGAAGAACAGGGCGACGGTCTTGCCGTCCAGAGCATCGGCTCCCACGCCCGCGCTGCGCCCAGCCTTCAGCTCGGCGGCCCGCTCGAGCAGGCGCTCCAGCTCGTCCCGCTGAAGCTCTTCGCCGGTGAGGAAGTGCCGAGCCATGCGAAGCGGGGCATGATAGGCGCGTGCCGCTGCGCGTCGTCTCCTGGAACCTCTTCCACGGGCGAGACTTTCCGCCCGACCCCTCGCTGTTCACCTGGCGCTCGCG
>JAWVFM010000103.1:0-10075 GCA_033856015.1 Solirubrobacterales bacterium | reverse complement strand
AGCAGGAACGGCTCAGCATAGATGTCGCCCTCATAGAGCACGATTCGCAAGGTGTGGAGGAGCTCCGCGACGATTAGAAGGAGGAGGATGCGGTCGAGAACCAGGAGGCCGACCGTCACCGGATCGGTGTCTTCCCCGAGGCTATTGATCAGCTCTTCGACGGTGCCCACGATCACCGCGATCGCCGCGACCACGAGCAGCAGCCCCACCACGATGTAGAGGACCTCCTGCACCCGACCAAGGCTTTCCATTACTAGCCTCGGACGCCCACTGGTCGGGAGCTTGAGATCCATCGGTTATGGCCCAATTCGGCAAGCGGGCGAAGGCCCGCGTGGGCGAGAACGACCTAATCCTAGACCGTCAACGCCACGGCGCCCCTCAGCGCTCAGCTGCGACCTGCAGCCAGCGGCGGCAGAGGTCGCCGCCGAGCTGGTTGAAGGCTCCGATCTTCCGCTCGGTCTCGGCGCCCAGCGCGGCCGGGTCGATGCCGATCCGCACCGCGTCGGGGTCGGCGCGGTAGTCGTCGATCCAGTGGCGGGCATCGGGGGCATTTACCTCGGGATGGAACTGGAGGGCCCAGGCGCTCTCGCCGATCCGGCAGCCCTGCAGGCAGACCTCGCTGCGGGCGACGGGCACGGCCCCCGGTGGCAGCGGGAACTCGTAGCTGTGCCATTGCAGGGCCTCGAACCCCGGCCAAAGCGGACCAAGGAGGGGATCCTCGCGGCCCTCCTTCGTCAGCTCCACCCGATGCCAGCCGATCTCCGGGGTGGCGGCCCGGCGAGGCGAGGTCCCCGCTGCCGCTGCGACCAACTGGCCGCCGAGGCAAAGGCCGAGCAGGGGCACCTCCCGCGCCAGCAGCTCACGCAGCAGCGCGCCCTCCTCGACCAGCCACCCGTGGCGGTCCTCCTCGTCGACGTTCATCGCGCCGCCAAGGGTCAGGACCGCGTCGTAGCCGAGCGGGTCGGCCGGCGGCTCGGGACGCTCGGCCAGCGTCCATTCGTCGAGCTCGGCACCGGCACCGCGAATCGCCTCGGCGAAGACGCCGGGGCCCGCGTCGCGCTGGTGGACGATCGCCAGGACTCTCACGGCGGAGAGTGTCCCAGTCAGGCCTCCTGGCGCTCTCGCGCGGCCGAATACATCGGCAGCTCGAGGCCCGGGACCAGGCGCCGGGCCTGGTCCCACATCCGCGAGACGCCGGCGGTGCCGAACTCGCGCACGCGGTCGACGGCGTCGAGGTCGAGGACGTCGGTGACCAGCTCCTCGCCCTCGCCGGCCTGGCGCCGGACCAGCCCCTCGGGGTCGACGATGAGGCTGCGGCCGAGCCCGGCGGGAGCGGCGGCGTTGAGGTTGACGACGTAGAGCTGGTTGGTGATCGCGTTGGCACGGGCGAGGACGAGCTCCACGTCGCGGTCGCTGGTCGTGGTCAGGGTCGGCTGCATCACGACCTCGGCCCCCATCCAGGCCAGCTGGCGGAAGACCTCCGGGAAGTTGCCGTCGTAACAGATCGCCAGCCCGACGCGGGCGACTCCGGGGATGTCGAAGGTGACGAAGCCCTCGCCCGGCGCGCACTCCTCGTGCGGCTGCCAGGGAAAGACCTTGCGGTAGCGGGCGACCAACTCCCCATCGGGGGAGAAGGCGAGGGCGGTGTTATGGAGGCGCCCGTCCTCGGCGCGCTCGAACACCGTTCCCGGCAGCAGCCAGAGGCCGCTCTGGCGGGCGATCTCCCCGAGCGAGTCGGTCAGCGGCCCGGGGATCGCCACCGCCACCTCCTCGGGGTAGCTCGACTGCTCCTCGAGCAGGCCGGGCTGGGCGGAGAGGTGGAGCTCCGGCAGCAGCAGCAGCTGGGCATGGGGGACGACCGCCCTGGTGCCGAGCACCCGCCCGCGCAGCAGCTCGAGCGTCGCGGCCGGGTCGCGGAAGACAGGCCCGGTCTGCAGTGCGGCGATCGAGAGCGTCCGCATCAGCCGAGCTGGGCGGCCTGGAAGGCTTTTTCGACTTCTTCGCCGAGTTTGCCGGCGAGCGCGGGTTCGAAGGAGCAGTTCTTCGTGTACGCCTCGCTCGGGAAGATCAGCTGGCTCCTGGCCGCTTCGGGGTCGCGCTTGGCGAGGATCGCCTTGACTCCTTTGACCGGGGTCACGTAGCTGACGTATTCGGCGATGTCGGCCTGCACCTTGGGGTCGTAGACGTAGTTCATGAACGCCTCCGCCGCCGCCGGGTTGGGGGCGCCGGCGGGGATCTCCATGCTGGTCGACCAGAGCATGCAGCCCTGCTTGGGCATCACGAACTTGATGTTCGGGTTGTCCTTCTGCAGCTGCACCGCGTCGCCCGACCAGCCGAGGACGAAGTCGACGTTGCCGCTGACCAGATCGCCGATGTAGTCGTTGCCGGTGAAGCGGCGGATCTGCCCCGATTCCGCCGCCGCCGAGATTTTCGCGACCGCCGCCATCCATTGGTCGCGGCTCGCCTTTTCGGGATCGATTCCCATGCACTTCAGCGTCATCGGCACCGTGTCGCGCATTTCGCTGAGGACGTCGACGTGGCCCTTGTACTTCGGGTTGAAGAGATCGCAGATCGAGTTGACTCCCGGCGCCAGGTCGGTGCGGACGATCAGCCCGGTCATCCCCGCCTGCCAGGGGACGGTGAATTCGCGTTGCGGATCGGATTCCGGATGGCGGAGGGCGGGAATCAGGTTGGCGGTGACGTTCGGCAGCTTCGAGTAGTCGAGCTTCTGGACGTAGCCGATCCCGTACATCTTGTTCGCCAGCCAGTCGCTGACGGTGATCAGGCTGCGCCCGCCGGATTCGCCCCGCGCCAGCAGCGGCTGCATCTTGCCGAAGTAGGCGGCGTTGTCGTTGATGTCTTCGATCCACTTGACGGTGACGCCCGTGGCCGCTTCGAACTGGGCGACCGTCCCGTGCTTGCCAGGATCGATGTAGAGCGGCCACTGGGAGATCGTCAGCTTGCCTTCGACCGGGCCCCCGGCGTCAACTTCGGGCGCCGGGCCCCTGCCGGACGATTCGATGTTCGAGCCGCCGCAGCCCGCCGCCAAAAGCAGCGCGCCGGCGAGCACCGCGAGCGCTCCCAGCAGCCGTGCGGAAAACGCGCTCCTCAGTCTGTCCCGGCCCATCCCAGCTCCTTCTTTAATTTGAATTCAATTCAAACTACACCCCGAAACCGCTTCGTCAAGGGCGAAACCGCCTTTTCTCCGAATATCATTCGGACATGCGGCGGAAGAACCAGGGGGAGCGCCGCGGCCAGCTGGCGAGCGCGGCGCGGCAGGTGCTGCTGGAGCGGGGGGCGGTCGGCGTCCGCGTCAAGGACATCGCGGAGCGAGCGGGTCTCGCCCCCAGCTCCGTCCTCTACTACTACCCCCAGCTCGACGAGCTCCTGCTCGAGGTCTCCCGAGGCGCGATCGAGCGCTACGCGGAGAAGCGCGCCGCCGCCGTGCGGAGGGTCACCGATCCTCCAGCCCAGCTCCGCCTCGCCATCCACCTCGGGGTGCCGTCCGGCCCTGACGACGAGGAGAGCCGGCTGCTTTATGAGCTCGACGCCTTCACCGGGGCGAGCTCGGCATTCGGCATCCTGACCTCCTCGTACTTCGACCGCCAGGCGCTGCTTTACGAGGCGATCCTGGAGGGAGGCGCGCGGAGCGGCGAGTTCTCGCTCGCCGAGAGCCCCCTGACGCTCGCCCGCGGCCTCGTCGCGATGGAGGACGGCCTGGGGCTTCAGGTCGTCATCGGCCATCCCGCGATCGGCGCGCACGAGGCGGAGCGAATCCTCCTCCGATATGCCTCGGCGACCACGGGGATCGACCTGGCGGCCGTGCCGGCGCCCGCGGTCTAGCATGATCGCCCGATGAGCGGGGCGAGCAGTCCGGCGCTCGGCGAGCGGTTCACGCGGGCACTCGATCTGGCATTCGAGCTGCATGCGGACCAGCGCCGCAAGGGCTCGGGCGTCCCGTACTTCGGGCACCTGCTCGGGGTCACGTCGATCGTCATCGAGAGCGGCGGCTCCGAGGACGAGGCGATCGCCGCGTTGCTTCACGACGCCGCCGAGGATCAAGGCGGGCGCGAGACGCTTGACCGGATCCGATCGGAGTTCGGCGACGAGGTAGCCCGGATCGTCGAGTCATGCAGCGACAGCCTTGGAGAGCCGAAGCCGCCTTGGGCTGAGCGAAAGCGGGCGTACCTGGAGCACCTGGAGGAGGCCTCGGAGGGCGCCCTTCACGTCTCCCTGGCGGACAAGCTCCACAACGTGCGCACGATCGTCGTCGACTACCGCGACCTCGGGGAGGCACTGTGGGAGCGCTTCAACGCGGACCGCGATCAGGTGCTGGCGTACTACCGCTCGCTGGCGGCGATCTTCTCGCGCCGGATGCCGGGCGCGCTCGCGACCCAGCTCTCGGTCACCGTCGAAGAGCTCGACGGCTTGGTGGCGGCCGCGAGCGCCGCGAGCGCCAACCCGAAGAACCAGGGGATGTAGAGATAGAACCAGTGCTCCGCGGTGAGCTCGACCGCGATCATCACGGCGGCGGCCAGGGCGGCGATCTGACCCAGGGAGCGCCGGCGGGGAACGAACGCGACCACCACCGCGAGCCCAACCGCGAACACCTTGACGACGGTCTGGAGCCACTCGAGCGCGTGATCCTGGCCCCAGACCGAGAACGGCGACGTGCGGTCGATCTGGCTCTTGATCGTGCGGTCGTAGAAGGTCCCAAGGCCGGGGTCGATGGCGGGCAGCGCAAGCATCAGGCCCAGCACCGCGATCAGCGAGACGCCGAACAGAAACAGCGAGCGCAGCTTCGGCAGCGATAGCCGGGAGCCCTCAACCCGGCTCATCAGACCCCTCTCACCGGCTGCGAACAGGGGCACGAGCGGGAGGGTGGCGAACTTCGTGGCAATCGAGAGGCCGAGCAGAGCCGCGCGCCAGACGGGGGATGCGAATAGGACCAGCGCCCACACCACCAATGCCGCGAGGAGCGCGTCGTTGGAGTTCGACTGCAGGGCGTAGTCGGTGAACGGGTACGCCGCCCAGCCGAACGCCAGGACCACGCCGAGCGCGGTGCCGTCGCGGGCGGGGCGAAGACGGCGACCGAGCATGAAGAGCCCCGCCACGGTCGCCAGGTCGAAGAAGATCGCGGCGGCGTGGCCGGCCGGCAGGTTGTCCCACTGCCCACTCCAGGGAAGGGCCAGCTCGAAGGGGACGTAGGCGTAGTAGTTGAACGGCCCGTACGTGTCGCCGAAGGAGTTGTCGGACGGGAAGTTGTTCCAGATGGCCAGCCCGTGGGTGAGGTGGTCGGCGCCGATCACGCCCGCGTAGCCGACGTCGATGACGCCGGAGTCGGCGATGTTCAGCGCGATCCGAAAGCCGAGCAGGAAGGCGCCGGCCACGGCGAGCCACACGGTCGGAGCCGATGGTCGCAATCCCTCACCGGCTCCCTTGAACCCGATCCAGATCATCCGCGCGAGCAGGTAGAGCAACGGCGGGTACGCGAGCGGCACGCTCACGCCGATGTTGCCGGCGTTGAAGTAGATCTCCGAGATGCCGAACGACAGGAACACCAGCAGGTCGAGGTGCACGATCCGCCACTTGCGGCGAAAGTCGAAGAGCCCGAGGAGAAAGAGCGCCGCCAGGGGTATCCAGACGTACGGGGCATTCAGCTTGTGCCCGAACTGACCGGGGTACCCGCGGGCCATCTGCCAGGCGATCTGGTAGCCGGTCCACGACTCGCGGATCTGCCCGCTCACGTCGTCGACGATCACCTGTACTCGCTCCGTCCCCCCCTCGTAGAAGTCCACCTGCCAGGTGCCGGGCTTCGCCTGCGCCGTGGGGCTGAGCGGCCCGTAAGCGCTGCGCTCCTCCGCCACCTTCGGATCGGTGCGAGCGATCCGGATCGCGCGTGCCTTGCTGATGTTCGGCGCAACCTCGGGTGCGGTCCCCTCCGTGCTCGTGGTGGACGTCGACCCCGGTTTCGACCCTGGCGTCGACCCGGCCACCGGGGTAGTCTGCCCGGCGGCGGCGGGCGCCATCACGAGGGCGACCGCAGTCGCCGCGACCAGGGCTAGCGCCCGTCGACCCCGAAGGTCCACAGCTTGTTGCCGAGGAAGTTGAACGGCATTGCGCCCGCCACGGCCACAGCCTGCGAGGGCAGCTCGGGAGCTCCGCCCACGTCGACGAGCAGATAGAGCAAGATCAGGTTCACCCCCAGCGCGAGGACGCTGACGGCGAAGAAGCGGGCGGCCTGGAAGCCCGCGTGGGCCTCCGTCGCCTGAAACGTCCAGTGTCGGTTCAGCAGGAAGTTGTTCGTCACGGCGACGCAGAAGGCGGCGACCGCCGCCAGCAGGTGATGGATACCGAGCGCCTGGTCGAATAGCGCGAACACGATGAGGTTGACGACGTAACCGGTGCCTCCAACCAGACCGAACTTGAAGAGCTGCACCCAGTTCTCCGGCTTTCGCGTGCCCAGATGGATCCGGCGAACGAGACCCCACGTCCAGTCGGCCGCGCGGGCGGTGCCACCGCGGGCCTTCGACGCAGCCCGGGCGGGCGGCGCGGCGCCGATCGTCTGCCGCTCGGCCTCCACGAGCTTCCCGTCCGCGGGTACCGGCTTGCCGCGCTCTGGGCGCGTCACGTCGCCGCCTCGGCCTGGACCGCGTGCACCCGTGGCCCGTCGGCGATCCCGAAGTGCCCCGTGACGAGCTCCGCGACGTCGCGGAGGGTCCACTGTTCCCGCGTCTCGTCGAGGCCGGGCTCCAGTCCGCAGAAAAGCAGCGGCCCGAGTGAGTCGCCGGCGAGAAGGGCCCCGTGGCTGCCCCCGCCGACGTGGCTTGCGCCGCCCCAGTCCACGCATTCGTAACCGGTCCCAAGGGAGACCAGGACATCGCCGGCGTGCGGCGCGCGCAGCGCGGACCACAGGCGCGCGAGGCCGTCGGGGTAGGAGTCGCTGGCGATACGGCCGTCATGCTGCTCGAGTCCCAGGACGTCCAGCTCGCCCTCGACATCCCAGCCTCCGCCGCGGCGATCCGTCGCCTGGGTCCCGGGGCGGAAGCGAAGCTCGCCCGCCGCCGACTCCACGATCGCCTCTGGCTCCGGGCCGTTGTCGGCGTCCACGCGCGCGATGAGGTCGACGCCCTCCATGTTCCGGAGCCTGTCGCGCACACCGGCGAGCACTCGCTCGCGACGTCGCCCCTCTCCAAGCGCATACACCCCGGCCGCGCGGGCGGTCGGGCTCACCGCGAGCTCGGCGAGCTCCGGCCGCTCCGAGTTGGGCGCGAGAACCTCCCAGTCCTCGCCCAGCGCCGCTGCGATCGGCAGCGCGGTGTCGACGTCCGTCTGGGCGTGGTCGGCGACCAGGATCACCGCATGGGACTCCAGGAACCGGTCGATGCCGCCCCCGGCGTCGACCAGCTCGCCGAAGCTGTGGTCGGCATGCGCGATGGAGTCGCGCATCGCACCGACACCGTAGGCATGAGTGTGGTGGTCGTTGTCCGGAAGCGAGAAGAGCAGGAAGTCGTACCCGTCGTCCTCGATGAGCTCGCGGCCGACGCAGCCCGAGTAGGCGTCCCGCGTGCCAGGTCTCAGCGTGGGCTTGCACGGGACTCGGCGCGAGGCGTAGAGCTCGCCATAGAACAGCTCGTCAGGGCCCCACACCGCGTGGCGGAAGTCGGCCGCGACCGCCACCCGGCGCAGGAGCCCCTCGAGGCCCAGCTCGTGGCGGCGGCGGCCCCGATAGATGAGGAAGGGCGTGCAGGCCGTTCGAACGCCCGCGTCGCCCAGCCGCTCGAACACGGTGGTCACCTCGAACGAGAGGTGCGCCATGTTCATGTTGTAGACGGTGTCGTACAGCGTCCGGAACAGTCCGAAGGCGCGCGTGGCCTCGAGCGAGGAGCCGTACTCGATGTAGCGATGCTCCGCGCGGTGGTACCAGTTCATGCCGCTGATGTGGTGCTGCTCGGGGCCGGCGCCGGTCGCCATCTCCGAGCACGCGACCGGCGTCACCGACGGGAACGAGGAGACGCAATCTCCGATCAGCGTGCCGCGATCCAGGAGCGCGGCGAAGTTCGGCGCCAGGTCCTCCGCGGCCGCGCGAAGAAGCATGTCTGTTCGCAGCGAGTCAACGACGATCAGGCAGAGCTTTCGCGAGGCGGACATGTGGTTGGAGTGTGACGATCGGGGTGCGGGCGCTTACCTGAGCACTCGCAGCCCCTCATGCTTGCGCTGAGCGCGCCGGCGGCGAGCCGACGCCAGCCACAACAGCGCCAGGAGCAGGAGAAGGCCGACCGGCTCCCAGACGAACGCGGTGACCACGGCCAGGACGAGCGCCGTGGCCGCGACCACCAATCCGATCGACGAGGCGCCCCGGACCCGCGCCTGGGCGCCGGCCACGACCGAGCTCACGACCCCGTAGGCGATGACCGCCAGGATGATGCCGAGGGGGACGCCGATCCAGGCCGTGTGGTCGCGGTTCGACAGGGAGATTGCGAACACGGCCGCGCCGCCGATGGCCGCGGCAATCGCGAGCAGCACGCCGATCGAGTCGCGCCGCCCGGAGGCGCCCGCGAACATACCGGCGGCGATCGCGAGCCCAACCCCTTGGCAGGTGGCAAGGAAGAGGCTCATGAGCGCGAGAGGCTAGAGCATCGTCAGTCCGCACCAGCGTCGAAGCTGACGGTGCGGTGACAGCCGGCGAGCTTCACGTCTAGCGGGCCGTCCGTCGTGACGCTGAGCTTGGCGCGACAGCTGAGCTTGGCGCGCGCTGGGTGCACCACCACGCGCGAGAGGTTCGTCGCGTCCACGCGCAGGACGTTGCGGCGGGTGCGGCTCGGGGCCTTGCCCCATGCCTTCGACTGCTCCACGTATGGCATCGCCTGGTCGTTGCCGCCGGTCAGGACCCCGGCCCCGTGCTGCGTTGGGCCGGCAGTGGGGTCGCCCTTGCCGAACGCCTCCGAGCGCGCGTCGACCTCACCGAGCGGGGCGTCGCCGCTGGAGTCCCGGAGCTTCAAGCCGGAAAGCCAGTACGCGTGGTCGGCGACCGTTCCGGCCTTGGGGAAGTCCATCTTCGGGTTCACCACGTAGGACACATGCGGCGGGTTCCGGTTGACCCGATGGCTGCCGAGGAAGCTCGCAGCGGGTGCGTACTGGTCGTTGACCGCCAGTTGGAAGTGGTCCGACGTGGTGAACAGGTCGTAGGCGTAGCGGTACCCGAGCTGGTCGAAGGTCTCCGCCTGCGCGGTGGCGCCCGCGACCGGGACGAGCTCGTCGATCGTCCCGTCCCAGATCAGGAACGGGATGTTTCGAACCGAAGCCAGCATCCGGTTCGTGTTGCTGGCGTCTCCGCCCGGGGTCGGTGGCGAGGGCGGGACCCAGATCCCCAGCCCGGGCGGGCCGACCACCGGGTTCGCCCGGGCGAACAGGTCGGGGTACTGGGTCGAGAACTTGTAGGTCCCGTAACCGCCCATCGAGTAGCCCGAGATAGCGGTCCAGCTGGGATCCAATTGGTAACGGCGAGCAACGTCGGCCCAGACCTCGAACGTATCGGCCCCGGCGTGGCCGTAGTACCAGCCATCGGGACCCCGGCCCTCCGGGGTGATGACGATGGACCCGCCACCTCGATCACCAAGCTGAGACTGGTTGCGGGTATCGGAGAACTGGTTGTAGCTCGCGCCCAGGGAGTGGAGCAGGAGCGTCAACCCATAGCCGCCCGGCGGCTTCGGCTTGCCGGGGACGTAGATCGCGTACGGCTGCAGCCTGCCCCGCAGCTCGCCCTGGCAGTCGGTGGGCGATCCGCAGGTCTTCGAATAGTCGACCCCCTGCTTGGTCTCGACGTGGCTGGCGAGGATCCGGTCCATGGGCCCGCTGGTCGGCACGCCCGTTGGCTTGCCGCTCATGTTGTCGGTTGCTCGCCGCTTGAGCTTCCCGAAATCGATCTCGGCGTGGAACGGCGCCAGGTTGCCCTTCGCGAGCTCGTTGCCCTGGTCGCGGTCGCGCCACCAGGCCGGATCGGCGAATACGGGCCCGGGCGGGTACGGATGCTGCCACGGCTCGTCGAAGCGGAAGGCGACGTTGAAGAACGCGG
>JAWVFM010000102.1:0-7885 GCA_033856015.1 Solirubrobacterales bacterium | reverse complement strand
CTGACGCTGAAGCTCCGCCAGCAGGTCGTCGAGCGGCTTCGTCTCGGGGAAGATCGCCACCTCGCGAATCGCGGGCTCGATCGGCGACTCGGCCCCGGCGTTGATGTAGAGGCGCGCCAGGCTGTTGTTGTGGACGATGCCGCGCACCTTGTCGGGGTTGTCGTCCTCGATGACGACGAGGCGGGTGTGGCCCGAGGAGATGCAGCGCCGCAGCGCGTCCTCGACGGTCCCCGTGGCATCCACTGTGACCACTGCCGGGATCGGGGTCATCACCTCGCGAGCCTCCTGCTCGTGGAGGTGAAAGACGCCGGAGAGCATGCCCGCCTCGCCCGCGTCCAGGGAGGCTCCCGAGGACTGGGCGATGATCACCTTGATGTCCTCGGAGGTATGGGTCTCGTCAAACCCCTCGAGCTTCACGCCGAAGAGGCGCACCGTCCGCGTCGCGATCCGCGTCAGCGCGGTGCTGAGCGGGCTCGAGAAGGTCTGGAAGGCACCCAGCGGTCCCGACAGGCGCCTGAGAACCGCTTCCGTGCGCTCGATCGCGACCAGCTTCGGCGAGAGCTCGCCGAACGCGATGTGCAGGCAGGTGACGATGAAGAACGCCAGGACCACGGCGACGGTGCTGGCGATCGCGTCGGAGAATCCCCCGAAGGCGGGCTTCAGGAGCTTCGAGAGCGAGGGCTCCCCGAGGAAGCCGATGCCGATCGAGCAGAGCGTGACCCCGACCTGGCAGGCGGCGATGTACTCGGTCATCCGGTCCACCTGGTCCAGCGCGCGCGACGCGCCTCGCGCACCCTCCTCCGCCATCACCTCGAGCCGCGAGCGCCGCGAGCGCACCAGGCCGATCTCTGCCGCAACGAAGAGCCCGTTCAGCCCGACGAGCACGAGAAGGAAGGCGAGGAGCAGGACGTTCATCGACCGGCCGAGCCCCCGCCGGAGGCTCTTCTATGACGCCCGGTACTTCGCGGGTGATCGTCGTCCAAGGGCGGCGCAACGGTAGCAGGGGGCGAGGGCGCTTCGGGGCGGAGCCTACGGGTGGACTCGCGGGCCGACGATCTCCGCCGGCGTCTCGAAGTGAAAGCCCTTCGGCAGCTTCGGCAGCCCGTAGTCGTGACCACGCTTGACGAGCTTCTCGGCCGCTCGCTCGCAGACCGCGGAGATCGTCAACGACGGGTTGACGCCAAGGCTTGTCGGGATCACCGACGAGTCCATGCAGAAAAGCCCCTCGTAGCCGAACGCCTCGCAGCGGTCGTCGACCACGCCGAAGGCGGGCTCGTCGGCCATGCGACAGCCGCCGAGCGGATGGGCGGCGTAGACGCCCTGCGTCTCCGCGAGCTTCAGGAACCTGCCGACGCCGCGGCGCTCCGCGATCGCGCGAATCGCATCGTTCGCCACCTGGCGAATGCGCACGGACTGCTCTGAGAGGTCGTAGTTGAAGAGCCCGATGCCGACCGGGCCGCCGTTCGGCTGCTCGTGCCCGCCGCCGTTCGGGGGGACGGCGTAGAACGTGCCGTCGTTGGTGTCCTCCACCATCGCCAGGACCTCCAGGTGGTTGTTCCACGTGGAGATCGAGCGCTTCTTCTGGCGGCCCCACCAGTTGGCTCCGCCAGGGGGCTTGCGGCCGTCGTCGTAGAGGAAGTTGGTCAGCTGCGAGAGCAGGATCTCCTGAAGCGTGAACCGCGTCCCGTCGTGCCTCGGGCCGCGCTTGCCGACGAAGTAGTCGTAGGTCATGGTCGTGATCGGGCGCCCCTTGTAGAACTCGCCGTAGCCCGGGAGCCCGAGGACGCTCCGGACCTTCTTCGGGTTGATCTCGATCGCGGCGACGTGGTCCCCGTTCACTCCCAGGTGCTTGCCGATCTCGGGCGAGAGCGACGGCAGGCCCGGCTGGGAGCGCATCAGGATCGGCGGCGTCCCCAGCGCGCCGGCCGCGACGATCACGACCTTGCACTCGATGTCCTCAATCGCTCCAGCCGACTGCTTCGTCGCCGGATCGACCTTGTTGCCCTGGACGACGAACCGGTACGGCCGCGAGCTCGACTGGTTGATCTGGTTCACCTGGACCAGGTGGCGAAGCTCGACCCCGGCGCGCCGTGCGGAGGCCAGGTAGTTGGTGATCAACGAGTTCTTGGCGCCGAAGATGCAGCCCGTGTAGCACCACTTCGCGTTGACGCAGCGCTCGGGGCTGATCGCCGTCGGCACGCGGTCGCACGTGAAGCCCGCCTCGCGGCACATCGCCGCCCAGACTCCTCCCGACTTGGAGACTCGGTCCCAGGTGGTCGGCGCGACGCGGAGTCCCTGCTCGGCACGGCGGTAGTAGGCGTCCAGAGTGGGGCGGCTGATCCGCTTGGGCCACATGCGGCGACGCGGCCCGTCGTCCGTGCGGGCGTCGGTGCGGTCGAAGATCTCGGTCGGCGCTCGCAGCGACGCCGCGAGGTAGAGGTTCGAGCCGCCGCCGACGAGGTTGGCCGCGACGATCTGGGCGCCCTGCCCCTGGATCAGCTCGTACGTCTTCGATAGGTGATCGATGTCCATCGACTGGCGAAAGTCCGTGTGCCCGAGGTCGAGGCCGCGCTCGAGGACGACGACGCTCGGCCGCTCTCCCGCGGCCCGGTAGAGCTCGGCGAGCCGCCACGCGGAGATCGAGCCGCCGAAGCCCGAGCCGATGATGCAGACGTCCACGCGCTGGGTCACGGCAGGTACCCGTGCTTGGTCCGCCCGCGGGCGAGGGGCTTGGAGTAGGAGAAGTCCTCGTACCCGTGCGGCGCCGTGCCCGGGTGGCCCATCACGGCGTACCCGGCCGCGGTCTTCGACGTCGCGTTCTTGATGTTGGCGGCCGCGCAGAAGGCCGTGAAGGGCACGGCGGCAGCGGCCTCCCAGACGATCCGCGATGGGTTCGTGAACGCGAGCCCGCGAATGCAGACCGCCTCGCGATGGTCGAAGTCGAGGTCGAGGAACTGGCCCCCCTGCGAGAGCGCGAAGCTCTCGAGCTCGGTCAGGAAAGGCGGCGCCAGGGCGTCGAAGCCGATCTTCGCGTTGTGGGAGAGCAGGAGCGCGTCCGTGTAGACGGCGCCGTGCTCCGGGTCGACGCCCGCGATCGCCTTCGGGTCGATGTCGTTGCCGAGCTCCGTCTTCAGGCTCGGGACCTTCTTGCCCGGGACCATCGTGTCGAAGAACGCCTGGAGCGTCGCGTCGGTCAGAATCGGCGCCGCGGCTGCTCGAGCGGGAGCGGCCATCCGCGCAGCCACCGGAAGCGCGCTCACCACCAGTGCGCCCATGCCGAGCCCGCCGGCGCGCGCCAGGAAGTCGCGGCGGGAGAGCTCGCCGGCGAGCTCGGTGCGAACCGCGGCGTCGAGGGAGCCCTCGAGTCCAGCGTCCATCGGCGGGACCGTATAGCTGCGAACAGGGGGCGGCAACCGGGAACCGTCCGCAAATGCGGGGTGGTTGTCGGTGGAAACGCCAGCCCGCACGGGCTAAGTTGGGCTTGGCATGCTCCGCACGGCCTCGGCTCTGACGCTACTCACCGTCCTCTGCCTCGCGGCACCCGCAACCGCACAGGTCGGCCAGCCGCTCGGGCCGTGGGACGGGCAGAACCCGTTCAACTGCGTCAACCAGGACGTGGGGACCGGGACCGACTTCCCACATCCCCATGCCGACCCATTCTGCGTCGAGTTCGACAAGACGAACCAGAACGTCACGGACTTCGGCATCGTCGACTTCCTCTCCAAGGAGCCGGCCCGCACCGGGATCGCCGCGACGAAGTGCTTCTACTTCCAGCAGGACCACTGGACCGGCTCGGTCGTCCAGGGGCAGAACCCGGAGATCTGGCACTGGGACGGCCGCTACTTCTTCGACGAGGCCAAGGGCATCGGCGGCGTCGCCGTCCACAACTTCCGCATCGGCGGCCAGCCCGCGGACTTCACCCCCTACGTCCCGGCCGCCTACCGGCCTTACGTGTACCCCGGCGGTGGCGGCGGGGTGATCGTCGCCCAGGAGTCAAACCCCAATCCGCAGTGCGCGAAGAAGGTCGACACGCCCAGGGAGCGGCGGGCGGTCTACGGCTCCGCGCCGAGGTACCCGGGGTGCATTGCGCCGGGCGGCAGGCTTCGCGGCCGCCACGTCGGGCGGGTGCGGCTCGGCGAGCCGCGCAAGAAGCTGTGGAGCAGGCTCGGCAAGCCCAGGCGGACCAAGCACCGCGTGGATCGCTGGTGTCTGGTCGGAGCGGCGAGCGTGCGGACGGGCTATCGCAGCCGGCAGACCAGCCACGGTGAAGGGCACGCCTCTCGTGTAACGACGATCGTCTCGACGAGCCGCGGCCATACGATCCACGGCGTCGGTCGCGGCACAAAGACCGCGACAGCCAAGCGCGAGCTGAATCTGAGACCGCGGTTCAAGCTCGCGGCCGCACGCGTCCTCGAGGCTCCTCGCAACCCGAAGCGGCGAGCGTTCGTGGGGCTCCACCATGGCCGCGTCCGCTGGGTCGCGCTCGCCGATCCGCACGAGCTTTCGACTCACGGCATCCGGACCGCGCTGCACCGCTCGCTCTAGAACCAGCCCGAGTGTTAGCTTCGCGGGCGGTGCCCGAGGAGAACGCACAAGCCGAAGCGCCCTACTTCGACGCGCTCGTCGCCTACGCCGGACGAGGGCCTGGCCGGTTCCACGTCCCGGGCCACAAGGGGGGCGCCGGCGCCGACCCGCAGCTGCTGGAGGCGTTCGGGCCGGGCGCCTTCGACCTCGACATCCCGGCGCTGATCGAGGGCGTCGACGTCGGCGAGGAGCCGAGCCCGTTCCAGCGTGCCCAGGAGCTTGCGGCCGAGGCCTGGGGCGCGAAGCGCAGCTGGTTCCTCGTCAACGGCGGCTCGCAGGGAAACCACGCGGCGTGCCTGGCGATGCGCCACTCCGGCAAGCGCGTCGTGGTGCAGCGAAACGCGCACTCGAGCACGATCGACGGCCTCGTCCTCGCGGGCCTGGAGCCCACATTCGTCGCGCCGGAGGTCGACCCGGAGCTCGGCATCGCCCACTGCCTCACTCCGGAGGCGTTGGCCCGAGCGCTCGACCTCGCTCCCGAAGCGGTCGCCGCCCACGCCGTCTCCCCCACCTACTTCGGCGCCGTCGCGGACGTGGAGGGCCTGGCCGAGGTGGCACACGAGCGCGGCGTGCCGCTCCTCGTGGACGAGGCCTGGGGCGCCCACATGCGCTTCAGCGACGCGCTGCCGCAGAGCGCGCTTGAGTGCGGTGCCGACCTCGTCCTCTCGTCGGTCCACAAGATCGTCGGCAGCCTGACCCAGTCCGCGATCCTTCATCTCGGCCACGGCGAGCTGATCGAGGCGGAGATCGTCGACCGCGCGGTGACGCTCACCGAGTCGACCAGCCCGAGCTCGCTGCTCTCCGGCTCCCTCGATGCGGCGCGCCGGTACGCGGCCACTCGCGGCGCCGAGCTCCTGGACGAGACGCTCCGGTCCCTGGACGAGCTCCGCGAGCAGATTCGGAAGCTCACCGGGCTCGACGTCCTTGACGAGCGCCTCCAGGGGGCTCCCGGCGTCTTCGGCTGGGACCCGTTGCGCCTCGCGGTCGACGTCCGCGGTACCGGGACGACCGGACAGCGCCTTGCCGCGCTCATGCTCGAGCTCGACGACGTCAACCTGGAGCTCGCCTCCGAGAACGTCGTGGTGGCGGTCTTCGGGATGGGCAGCCGCGCGAAGTTCGAGGGTGAGCGCCTCGTGGCGGCCCTTGCCCACGCGGTCTCGGCGCTCGGTGAGGTAGATCATGGCCTGGCCCGCGAGTTCGCCCCGCCGCCACCATGGGGGCCGCTCGCGATGGCGCCGCGCGACGCGTTCCTCGCGGACCAGGACGTCGTGGCCTTCGCCGAGGCCGAGGGCCGGATCGCCGCCGAGTCGCTCGCGACGTACCCGCCCGGTATCCCGAACGTGCTCCCCGGGGAGCGCCTCACGGCGGAGACGCTCGACTACGTGCGCGAGACGCTCGACCACGGCGGCAAGGTGCGCGGCGCCGTCGACCGGACGCTTCAGACCATCCGGGTGGTGGCGGAATGAGCGATCCAGGCTGGGGGGTCGACTCCGAGACCGGTCGCCTTCACGACGTGCTCCTCTGCTCGCCGGACAACTTCCGCTGGCTGCCGACGAGCGCCATCTCGAAGGCAACCCTCGAGAGCGGGGCGCGGTTCGACGCGACGGCCGCGAAGAGCCAGCACGCCGACCTCGTCGCTGCGTACGAGTCCGCCGGCGTTCGCTGCCACTTCCTCGAGCCCGACCCGGCCCTGCCCTACCAGGTGTTCGCGCGTGATTCGAGCGTCACGATGCCGCAGGGCGCCGTCGTCACCCAGCTTCACCAGAGCTGGCGCCGCGGTGAGTACGCGCCCGTGATCCGCTTCTACCAGGAGGCCGAGATCCCGGTCTGGAAGATGATCAGCGCCGGAGCGATCGAGGGCGGGGACGTCCTCATCGTCGAGCCCGGCGTCCTGCTCATCGGCAACGGCGAGGAGCGGACCGAGATCGCGGCGGCGCGTCAGCTCGCCGCGTGGATGGAGGCCGAGGGCTGGGAGGTGCGGATCGAGCCGATCCCGAGCCAGTTCGTCCACATCGACGTGCTGGTCTCGATCCTGGCGCCAAAGCTCGCCGGCGTCTGCCGCGAGGCGGCGTCCGCAGGCCTCGTCGACTGGCTGCTGGGCCGCGGCTTCGAGATCCTCGACGTGCCGCTCGAGCAGGCGTTCGGCCTCGGCGTCAACGCCATCTCGCTGGGCGACGAGCGCGCGCTCTCGGCTGCCGGCGCGGAGACCCTGAACGAGCAGCTCCGCGCGCGGGGCATCGAGGTGCTCGCTCCGGACCTCTCGATGTTCACCGCCGGCGGCGGCGGCCCCCACTGCCTCGGCCAGGCGCTTCGCCGCGAGCGCGTCGGCTAGGTCGATGACCAGCCCCGCGATCGACGCCCGGCGCGTGATCGCCGACCTCCGCGAGCTGGCCCGCCGCACCGGCGACGAGCGTGGGGCGCAACGCCTTTGCTGGACCGAGGGCTGGACCACCGCGCGCGCGTTCCTCGCCGAGCTCCTGGACGAGGTCGGCCTCGCCCCCGCGGTCGACGACGCCGGCAACGCCTGGGCGGAGCTCGCGGGCGACGGCCCGACGCCGCTCGCGCTCGGCTCCCACCTCGACTCGGTGCCCGACGGCGGCTGGCTGGACGGCGCGCTCGGGGTGATGGCGGCGATGGGAGTCGTGAGGGCGTGGGCCGAGTCGGGTCAGCGGCCGCCGCGGTCGCTCGTCTTGGTCGATTGGGCAGACGAGGAGGGAGCCCGGTTCGGAGCGAGCCTCTTCGGCAGCTCGGCCTTTGCGGGCACGCTCGACGACTCGATCGAGGGCCTCCACGACGCGGAGGGGCGCGGCGCGCCAGAGGTCCTCGCCGAGCACGGCGTCGAGATCCGTCGCGCCCTGGAGCTCGGAGCCGCGCGACGCGAGCTCGCCGGCTATCTCGAGCTCCACATCGAGCAGGGGCCCGTGCTGGAGGACGAGGGCATCCGCGCGGCCGCGGTGTCCGGCTGCGTCGGCATCGAACGCCACCACCTGATCTTCACCGGGCAGGCGTCACACGCGGGGACCACGCCGATGGACCGCCGTCGCGACGCCGGCCTCGCGGCTGCGGCGACCGCCCTTCAGATCGAGGCCATCGGCCGCGAGGCCAGCGGGATGGCGACCACCGGAGCGCTCGAGCTTCGACCCGGCATCCCGACCGCCGTCGCCGGCGAGGCCACGCTCACCGTCGACCTCCGCCACGCCGAGGTCCCGGCGCTGACTGAGATGCTGGCCGCCGCGCTCGAGGCCGGTGGCCACGCGGCGACGCAGCACGGTTGCGAGCTCGGCAGCGAGCGCATCTGGGG
>JAWVFM010000101.1:0-10089 GCA_033856015.1 Solirubrobacterales bacterium | reverse complement strand
TCGGCGACACGGTCCGGATTGCGCCGACCCCGAGCGCGAAGCCTCGCCCGTACGCGGTCTCGGGCGTTGCCATCATCACCGCTCCAGACCAGGTCTTTCAGCCGCTCAATCCGGCCGTCGGGCCCGCGCCGGCGCAGCCCCCCTCGAATGCGGCGATCCTGCCGCTCGCGACGTTCGCGCACGACTATGCGCCAAGCCTGCCGGCGATCACCGCGGGCACCGCCCTCGCCAACTCCCAGCCCGGAGCCCAGAAGGGAATCCAATGGCAGGTCCAGGCGCAGCTCGATCCGGCCCCGCTTAGTGCGGGCAGCCCGTCCGCGGCGCTGAAGCTCGCTGACCAGACGCGCAACCGCGTCGAGCGCTCCCTCCCGGGGCAGGTCGTGTTCGTCGACAACCTCTCGGACAGCCTGAACACCGCTGCGGGAGACGCGCTGTATGGGCAGGCGCTGTACATCATGTTGGCGGTCCCGGGAGCGCTGATCGCACTCGGCGTCGCGTACCTGGCCGCGCTCGGGACCAGCGAGCGCGACCGCCGCGACCTCGCCCTGCTGCGGGCACGCGGTGCGCGGCGGCGTGATCTCCTTGCCCTTGCCGGCGTGGAGAGCGTGATTGTCGGCGTGATTGCAGGGCTGCTGGCTGCCGGCGCCGGAATGCTCGCGGTGAACGCGCTCGTCTCCGGCGGTATCTCCATGACCGCGACCCGGGCGATCGCCACGACCGCCGTGAGCATGATTCTCGCGATTGCGGGTTCCGCGGTCGCCCGAATCGCGGCCGTGGAGTCGACGCTGCGCTCGGAGGTTGCCGAGGGTCGCCTCAGCGCTCAGCGCGAGCGAGCGCCGGCCTGGCGGCGCTACTACCTCGACGTCGCGGCGCTTGCCGGGAGCGGGCTCATCTACTGGCTCACCAGCCGCACGGGCTTCTCGGCGGTCGTCAACCCGGACTCGAATCCGACGCTTTCCCTGGCGGTCTACATGTTCTTCGGACCCGCGCTCCTCTGGCTCGGGGCAACGCTGCTACTGGTCCGCATGCGCGGCCGCGCCGTGGCCTGGATCGCTCGCCGGGCGTCGAGGCGAGGACGGGGGTCTCGCGCGTCGCTGATCCTCGCAAGTGCCGGCCGGCGCGGCGTCGCGATCAACCGCGGCCTGGTCGTCGTCGGCCTCCTGCTCGCCTTTGGAACGAGCCTTGGGATCTTCTCCGCCACGTATGACCAGCAGGCCCGGGTCGACGCTCAGCTCACGCTCGGTGCCGATGTGACGGTGAACGCACCCGCAGGGCAGCGCGGCAGCCAGAGCCTCGCGCAGCGCGTCGCAACGGTCAACGGCGTGACCGCGACGACAGCCCTCGATCACAGCTACGCGTACGTCGGCCCGGACCTTCAGGACACCTACGGCATCGACCCGGCGACCTTCCAGCAGGCAACCACGCTCCGCGACTCCTACTTCATTGGCGGCACCGCGAACGAGATGATGAGCCGTCTGCAGAGCACGCACGACGGCATCCTCGTCTCGCTCGAGACGATCACGGACTACTCGCTGAAGCAGGGAGACCTCCTGAAGCTCCGCGTTCTCGACCAGCGGACCGGCAGGTTCAAGGTCGCGCCCTTCCACGTCGTCGGGACGGTGCAGGAGTTCCCCTCGGCGCCGCGCGACTCGTTCATGGTCGCGAACTCCAGCTACCTCGACTCACTGACCCAGTCGGGCGGCCCCAACGTCGTCTTCGCGAAGACGACCGGGGGTCCGGGCAGCGTCGCGGCCGCCGTGGCTGCCGCCACCCGAAAGCAGGGCGCGACGGTGAACAACATCGATCAGCAGGCCGCCCAGACGGCCACGTCGCTGACGACGGTCGACCTTTCCGGCATCAGCCGGCTCGAGGAGTTCTTCACGCTCGTCCTCGGCGCCGCGGCCATGGCGCTGTTCGTCGCGACGGCCGTCGAAGAGCGCCGCCAGGAGCTCGCCACGATGTCCTCCCTGGGCGCGACGCTCCGCGACGTCGGTGCGTTCGTCTGGAGCGAGGCGGTTCTGGTCCTGGGCGCGAGTCTCGTGCTCGCCGCCGGCCTGGGGTGGCTGGTCGCGCGAATGCTGGTCGCGATGCTGACCCATGTCTTCGACCCACCACCGGATGCGCTTGCAATCCCGTGGGGGTTCCTGGCAGCCGTCGGAGCCGCGGCCATGCTGGCAACGCTCCTCGCGTCGGTCCTGACCGCTCGCATCCTCGGCCGCCTCGAGCTCGGCAGCCTGCTTCGCGAGCGCTGAGATCTCGCACGTCGCGATACTTCGGACATGACGCCCCCACGGATCCTGATCGTCGAGGATGACCCCGACCTGCGGCGGATCGTGAGGCGTGGTCTCGAGGAGGAGGGTCTCCAGGTCGAAGCGGTCGGGCTCGGCCGCGAGGCCGTCGCCGCGGCCCACGCGCAGGCTCCGGCGGCGCTGGTGGTCGACATCGGGCTGCCCGACGCGGACGGGCGCGATGTCTGCCAGGCGCTCCGTGCGGCGGGCATCAACGCACCGGTCATCTTCCTGACCGCTCGCGACGCGATCACCGACCGCCTGGCGGGCTTCACGGCGGGCGGGGACGACTACCTGACGAAGCCGTTCGAGCTCGCGGAGCTGATCGCCAGGCTGCGTGCGCTCCTGAAGCGCGCCGGCGCAGACGGCGCCTCGGTCGTCCATGACCTGCGTCTCGACCCTGCGACCCATGCGGTCCTCAGCGGCGAGAGGAGCGTCGCGCTGACCCCGACGGAGTTCCGTCTCCTCGGCGCGCTCGCCGCGCGGGCTCGCGAGGCGGTACGGCGCCGCGAGCTCGTCGGCGTGGCCTGGCCGGACGGCGCAATCGTCCATGACAACACCCTCGACGTTTACATCGCGAGACTTCGGCGCAAGCTCCGCGAGCTCGACAGCGCCACGCAGATCGACACGGTTCGAGGCGTGGGCTACAGGCTGGGATGAAGCTGGATCTTCGCCGGCGCCTGACGCTGATCGTGACGGTCGGCGCCGCGCTGGTCCTTGGCGCGCTCGCGGTCGGGTTCAACATCACCCTGCGGTCGAGCCTCGCGCACGACTCCGACAACGTGCTCTCCGCGCGAGCGTCGGCGGCGCTCGGGTCGATCGAGGTCAACCGAGGCGTCGTCCGCAGCGGCGAGACGCCCGACCAGGGCACCATCGACACGCTCGTCTGGGTCTACTCGGGCACCCGCGCCGTGGAACGGCCGCGAGCGCCGGCGAGCCTGCAGGCCGCGGCGGAGATGCTGAACCGGGGCGCAGAGCGATTCGTCGAGGACTCCCGCTCCGACGTGCGCCTGCTCTCGGTGCCGATCCAGCGCGGCAACGGCCGGGCCGGGACGGTCGTGGTCGGCATCTCGCTCGCTCCATACGAGCGCACGGCGTCGCGCGCGCTCGTCGCCTCGATCGTCTTCGCGCTCATCGTCTTCCTCCTCGTGGTCCTGGCGACGAGCCTCGTCGTCCGCGGGGCGCTGCGGCCGGTGGAGACGATGACCGCCGAGGCCGCCGCGTGGAGCGAGCACGATCTCGATCATCGGTTCCACGCGGGGGAGCCCCACGACGAGCTGACCCGGCTGGCGGCGACCTTCGACTCGATGCTCGATCGCCTCGCCGCGAGCCTGCGCCACGAGCAGCGCTTCTCGGCCGAGGTCTCCCACGAGCTGAAGACGCCGCTCGCCGCGATCGCTGCCGAAGCGGAGCTCGCGCTCAGGCGAGACCGCCCGGCAGGCGAGTACCGCGACGCCCTCCAGGCGATCGCCTCGCGCTCGCGGCAGCTCCAGGGGGTCGTCGAGATCCTGTTGGCGACGGCCCGCGGCGAGACCGGGAACATCGGCACCGCCGAGGCGAGCGCGGTTGCGACCGCCTGCCGGGAGGCGTGCGCAGCGCTCGCAGCCGAGCGCGGCGTGGAGCTTCAGGTCTCCTTCCCGGCGGCGTCGATGCGCATCGGTGCCGACTCCGACGCCGCCGAGCGTGTGCTCGTACCCCTCGTCGAGAACGCCTGCCGCTATGCGCGCTCGCATGCCGAGATCCAGGTGCGCTCACGCGGCGACCACGTCGAGTACCTCGTCACCGACGACGGCCCCGGCGTCACGAAGGAGGAGCGCGAGCGAATCTTCGAACCCGGGGTCCGGGGAAGCGCGGCCGCGTCAACCGAAGCGGACGCCGCTCAGGGGGCCGGGCTCGGGCTCGCGCTCGCGCGCCGCCTGGCTCGCGCCCTCGAGGGCGACGTCACCTACGAGCCCAATGAGGCCGGCTTCGTGTTCCGGGCGCCGCGCGGCTGAATCGAGGCTCAGCCCGGAAGGGGAGCGCCGATGATCTCGAGCCGGCGGGTCAGACCGTCGAGCGCGAAGCTTCGGATCTCCCCCGCGCCGGCGCCGAGCGCCTCCCAGTCCGTGCCACCGCGGTCGGGCGGGGTCAGCGCGTCGGCGACCGAGGGCAGCAGGCGGCCAAGCACGCTGTGGATCCAGCCGGCCGCCGCCGGCTCCCCGCGAACCGTCTCGCGCAGGAACCAGACGCCGTAGCCGATGTGCCGCGTCTCGTCGTGGTGGATCTTCGTGTAGCCCGCGACGAACCCGGGCAGCAGCTCCTCGCGTTCCAGGTAGGCCGTGACGAAGCGAAACGACGTGAGGCCCAGCGTGCCCTCGAGGACCAGGTGGTAGAGGGCGACGAAGGCGACCTTCGCCTCCAGGTCGCCGGGGTTCGCAACCAGCCGCTCGTGAGCCTCCACGAGGGCCTCGTCGAAAATCGCCCGGAAGGCGGGCGAGAGCTGCTCGCGAGCCCGCGCGACGTGCACGGCGATCTCCTTGGGGGACTCGACCACCTCGTCCTGGAAGCGGGCGTAGAACTGCATGTGGCGGGCCTCGTCAACCTGCTGGGTCGCCAGGAACGTCGCCTCCTCCTCGGACCCGTGAGCCGCCACGAGCCCTGAGAACTTGGTCGTGATGCGCTCCTCCGCCACCATCAGCGACGAGAGGACCCAGTGGACCAGGCCGCGCTCCTCGGCGCCGCGGAGCTTCCACTGCTCGCGGTCCGCGGCGAGCTCGATCGCGAACGGGCTCCACTGCGAGTCCTCCCAGCGCCTGTAGAGGGTCTGCGGGTCGTTCAGCTGGATGCCTGCATCGCTCACGCGGCGTTTGGCTGCAGCCAGCCGCGCAGCTCCTCGAGCGCCTCGCGATTGACGTAGTAGTAGGCCCAGAGCCCGCGGCGCTCGGAGCCGACGATTCCGGCCTCGCGCAGGACCTTGAGGTGGTGCGAGACCGTGGGCTGAGAGAGGTCGAAGAGCGGGACCAGCTCGCACACGCAGACCTCGCCGGCGTGCCGTCTGAGCACATCGACGAGCTGCATCCGGATCGGATCGCCGAGCGCCTTCGCCGCGTGGGCCATCCGCTCGGCCTCCTCGCGCTCGATCTCCGGGTAGACAACCGGCTCGCAGCACGGCTCCCCGTTGGGGCGCTTCTGCTTCGGAGCAAGATCCAGCGTCCTCATGGGCGGCCTCCATCATCGTCATCGAAATGCATCGATCTACGTATATCGATTGAAATTACGGTTGTCAATTGAATAGGCTTTCATGCATGCCTCACGACCAGCCAGGGACCAAGCCGGTCGTGCTCTTCGTCTGCGTCCACAACGCCGGTCGCAGCCAGATGGCGCTCGGCTTCCTCGAGAAGCTCGGCCAGGGCAGGGTGCTGGCTCTGAGTGCCGGCTCCGAGCCTGCGGACACCCTCAACCCGGTGGCGGTCGAGGCGATGGCGGAGGCGGGCGTGGACATCTCGACGCAGAGCCCGAAGCGCCTCGACACGAGCGCGGTCGAACGCGCCGACGTGGTCGTGACGATGGGCTGCGGCGACGCCTGCCCCGTCTACCCGGGCAAGCGCTATGAGGACTGGGAGCTCGAGGACCCGGCCGGCAAGGACCTGGAGACGGTCCGCGAGATTCGCGATGACATCGAGGGTCGGGTTCGAGCACTGCTCGAAGGGCTCGACGCGCAGCGGTGACGAAGCCGAGCCTCGCCAGGCGTGCCCTTGCCGAGGGCCTTGCGGCGTTCTTCCTGGTGTTCGCCGGGTGCGGCGCGATCATCGCCAACGCGAGGTATCAAGGGGCGCTCGGGACCGTCGGGATCGGCCTGGTGTTCGGCCTCGTGATCATGGTCATGGTCTACGCGACGGGCCATCTCTCGGGCGCTCACATCAACCCTGCGGTCACCACCGCCTTTGCATTGACCCGCCATTTCCCGGTGCGCGAGGCGGCCGCCTACATACCCGCGCAGCTCGCCGGCGCCACCGGCGGGGCGCTCGTGCTGCTCGCCGTCTGGCCCGACCAGCCAGCGAGCCTCGGCGCCACCGTCCCCAGCGTCGGCGCCGGCAACGCCTTCGTCTACGAGCTCGTCCTCACGGCCATCCTGATGTTCGTGATCATGGCCGTGGCCACCGACACCCGCGCGATCGGAGCGGGCGCAGCGATCGCCATCGGCGGCGCGATCGGCCTCGACGCCCTCTTCGGCGGCGTCGTCACCGGCGCGTCGATGAACCCGGCGCGCTCCTTCGGCCCGGCCCTGGTGAGCGGGCGCTGGACAGACTTCTGGGTGTACGTGGCAGGGCCGCTCGTCGGCTCCGCCGTGGGCGCCTTCTCCTACCAGCTCGTTCGAGGAGAGCAGGACACGCCCGCGATCTCCCGGTAGCCTGGCGAGAGTGGGATTCCTGGACAAGCTCAAGGAGAAGGGCCGCGGCGTCATCACCGCGGCGAAGCCGGAGGACGGCGTCGACCCGCAGGCCGAAGATCAGGTTCGAAGCCGCCTCCTCGCGATCTCCGGGAAGGGAATCGAGACCGGCCAGGATGGCGAGGTCGTCGTGGTCTCCTGGTCGGCGCGAGTCTCGAGCGCGGGCGGCGGCGGCGCCGAGACGGAGTACCTCTACCGATCCATCCGTGTCGAGCTCGACGACTCCGACAAGGAGGCGAGCGGGATCTGCTTCAAGACGACCAGCGAGGCCGAGCTGGGCGCCGACGCCAGCCTCGCCGCCTCCAAGGGCTGGGAGCGCGGCCAGCACATCGGCTCGGAGACCGTCCACGTGCTCGCCTGGCTCGGCCCTCACAGCACCGAGGGCGGCGCCGACGAGAGCGGCTACAAGTTCTCGTGGTCCCAGCTTCGCGATCCAGTCATCGACGCCGTCACCGGCGCCGGCTGGACCTACAAGCCGAAGAAGGTCTGACGCGCCGGCGGTGCGTCAGCGCGCGATGCCGGCGCCGCTGATCGAGTTCCCTGCCGACGATCCGGAGCGCGCCCTGCGCTTCTGGTCAGGCGTCCTGGCGGTCGAGCTCGTCCCGCGCCAGGCCGAGAGCGGGTCCGGCTGGGAGGCCGGCGGCGACGGCCTGCGGCTCGGCGTCCACGCGCGCGGCGCGGGGCCGGGCGATACGGCGGCCCTGCCCTACTTCACGGTCCAGGACATGGACGCCACGCTCCGGCGCGTGACGGAGCTCGGTGGCGGCGTGATCCACCCCGGCGAGCGCTGGTCGATCTGCCGCGACTCCGAGGGCAGCCCGTTCGCCCTCGCCGCGGGCATCTAACCGAGCGCGGCTTCGATCTCGCCGATCGCCGCCCGCTCGGCGTCGCTGACCGGCTCGCCGCCCTCCTTGTGGGCGTTGGCCACGCGCTCGCTGAGCGCGAGGATGAAGCGCTTGTAGGCGTCGAGCTCCTCCGGTGTCGCATGCTGCTCGACCAGGCCGACCGCCTCGCGCAGGGTCTGAAGCGAATGCGCTCTGAGCTCTTCCGCCGAGTGCTGGCGTTCCCGGTCGAAGACCGGCTTCTGCGAGACGATCTCGTCGAGCAGCTCGCTCTGGCCGTGTTCCTGGCGAGCCTCCGTGTACGCCTTGGCCATCGAGAAGGTCTCACGAAACGTGCCGCCCCTGCTCGCCGTGATCACGATCATCCCGGCGCTCGGCGGCCCGCTCGCGACGAGCTTCCAGTCGGCTTCGCTGAAATCTGCTTTTGCGGTCATCAGTCGTTCCTTTCGTTTGCGGCCAGGGTAGACAGGCCGGCGCGTCCGTAGCATCAACTGAGCCCATGGCCCGCCGGGAGGACCTCCGAAACATCGCGATCATCGCCCACGTCGACCACGGCAAGACGACGCTCGTCGACGCCATGCTCTGGCAATCGGGAGCCTTCCGCAGCGGCCAGGACGTCGCCGAGCGCGTCATGGACTCGATGGACCTCGAGCGCGAGAAGGGCATCACGATCCTCGCGAAGAACACCGCGGTGCACCACCGCGGGGTCAAGCTCAACATCGTCGATACGCCTGGCCACGCCGACTTCGGCGGCGAGGTCGAGCGGGGGCTGACGATGGTCGACGGCGTCCTCCTCCTGGTCGACGCCTCAGAGGGCCCCCTCCCCCAGACCCGCTTCGTCCTGCGCAAGGCGCTCGAGGCCAGGCTTCCGGTCATCCTCGTCGTCAACAAGGTGGATAGGCCGGACGCGCGGATCACCCAGGTGGTCGACGAGGTCTACGAGCTCTTCCTCGACCTCGACGCGGACGAGGAACAGGTGGAGTTCCCGATCGTCTACACCAACGCGCGCGCCGGGCGCGCGTCGCTCGACGACTCCGTGGAGGGCACCGACCTCGTCCCGCTGCTCGACCTGATGCTCGAGCGCATCCCGGCTCCGGAGCACGATCCGGACCACCCCATGCAGGCCTACGTCACCAACCTCGACGCCTCCCCGTACGTCGGGCGGCTCGCGCTGTGCCGGGTGCGGCACGGAACGATTCGCTCCGGCACGCCGATCGCATGGTGCCGCGCCGACGGGACGATCGTGCGCGCCGGTGTGTCGAACCTTTACGTCACGGAGGCGCTCGACCGCGTCGACGCCGACTCGGCCGGGCCCGGGGAGATCATCGCGGTCGCCGGCCTTCCCGACGTCACGATCGGCGAGACGCTCGCCGACCCGGACGATCCCCGGCCGCTACCGGTGATGCTGATCGACGAGCCCTCGATCTCGATCGTCATCGGCACCAACACCGCGCCGCTCGCGGGTCGCGACGGCAGCCTCCTCACCTCTCGCCAGCTCCGGACCCGCCTTGATCAGGAGCTCGTGGGCAACGTCTCGATCCGCGTGCGCGACACCGAGCGCCGCGACTCGTGGGAGGTCCAGGGGCGCGGCGAGCTCCAGCTCGTGGTGTTGCTCGAGCTCATGCGCCGCGAGGGCTTTGAGCTGACGGCGGGCCAGCCCCAGGTCGTCATTCGCGAGATCGACGGCAAGCCTCACGAGCCGGTCGAGCGGCTCGCCATCGACGTCCCCGACGATTACGTCGGCGTGGTCACGCAGATGCTGGCCCTGCGCAAGGGCCGTGTCGAGCAGATGGTCAACCACGCGACCGGCCGGGTCCGCCTGGAGTACCTGGTCCCGGCGCGGGGGTTGATCGGCTTCCGCACCGAGTTCCTCACGGAGACGCGCGGCACCGGCCTGCTGCACCACGTCTTCGACCGCTGGGAGCCCTGGGCCGGCGACATGCGCACCCGGCCCACCGGCGCCCTGGTCAGCGACCGCAGCGGTCAGAGCGCGAGCTTCGCCCTCTTCGGGCTCCAGGAGCGCGGCACGCTCTTCATCGGCCCCGGCGAGGAGGTCTACGAGGGCATGATCGTCGGCGAGAACTCACGCCCTGACGACCTCGACGTCAACCCGACCAAGCAGAAGCACCAGACCAACGTCCGCGCCGCGAGCGCCGACATCCTCGTCCGGCTCGTGCCGGCCCGCCGCCTCGCCCTGGACCAGGCACTGGAGTTCCTGCGCGACGACGAGTGCGTCGAGATCACGCCTTCGACGGTCCGCCTTCGCAAGCTCGAGCTGCCAAAGGTCGACCGCGTCAAGGCGGCACGGAGAGCCAGGGCGACTGCGGACTGACTCACGCATCCCCGCTGCGGAACCTGTAGCCCATACCGGGCTCGGTGATCAGGTGGCGAGGGTGGGCAGGATCGGGCTCCAGCTTCCTGCGCAGCTGCGCCATGTACACGCGCAGATAGTTGGTCTCGGTCTCATACGCCGGCCCCCAGACCTCCTGGAGGAGCTCGCGCTGACCGACCAGCTTGCCCTCGTTTCGCA
>JAWVFM010000100.1:0-4387 GCA_033856015.1 Solirubrobacterales bacterium | reverse complement strand
TGGGCCAGGACGTCGGTCGCGTTGCCGTCGGGCCCCGCGGCGCGGCACAGGGCGAGCAGCGAGCGCCCGACCCCGGTCTCGCGCAGCGGAATCGCGGCATCGAGGGCCGCCGGGATCCCGTATTCGGCGAGGACGGCCGCCACGAGCGGGCCGGAGGCGGCGGGACGGCGAAGCACGATGAGGATGTCGTCGGGCGCCACGCCCTCCGCCAGGAGCGTGGCGATCTCGATCGCCATGGCCTCGGCTTCGCCGCGCTCGCCCGCCGACTCGATCAGAACGAGCCCGTCGTCGGGCGCCTCCCTCGAGGCTCCGGCGTTGAAGAGGTTGCGGTCCAGGTGCACGAGGATGGCGCTCGCGCTGTAGGCGTCGTCGTGGGGAAGGCGCAGCTCGTCGGCGACCCCGATCTCCTCCGTGAGTTGCGAGACCAGCCCGGCGCGGGCGGCGAGGGCGAGGCGGTCCTCGTAGTTGACGGCCACCGTGACCTCGGTGGTGCTTGACAGCTCGGTCAGGAGCTCGCGCTGGGCGAGGGTCAGGTCGTCGAACCCGTAGACGAAGAGCGGCCGTCCGGCGAGCGCATCGGGGTGCGAGCCGAGCTCCCGGAGGACTGCCGCCGCGAGGCTTCCGGCGTCGCTTCGCCGCGTGCGGTCGCGAAGCGCGGCGTAGGCGCCCGCCAGAGCCGCGAGCTCGCCCTCGAGCCGGCCGTCCTCCAGCAGCTCAGCCTCTCTTGCCAGGTCAGACGGCGTGACCAGCGCGCCGCCGAGCTCGGCGATCAGCGCGTCGAGCGCCGGGGCGAAGCCGGGCTGCGCGGCTGAGCGGCGCAGTGCCCGCAGCGGCGTGGAGCTGATCGCCATCCGGATCAGCGCCAGCCGCTCCGGATTCGAGAGTGTGGCCCCGGATCGAATCCCGAGCCGCTCCGCCAAGTCGTCGAACAGCCAGGCGAACGTGTTGATCGTGATCCCGATCGAGGTCCGTCCGCCGCGGCAGAGATCGCGCTCGAAGCGGGCGGCATCCTGACCGGTCGGGACGACCAGGACGGGCTCGCGGTCGGCCACGCCTCGCAGGCGCGAGATGACCTCTCCGGCGCGCCCGGAATTCGGCGGTCCGACGATCAGGGAAACGGGCATTGCCTGAGCATAGGTCGCCCGCCAGCGGTCGCCTCTGACGTCCGACGACGGTCTTATCTTCGCTCGCGATGTCCCTCTGCTTCATCGATCCGGGCGATGCGATCCGCGCGATCGCCGACTCCGTCGGCCGCGAGGCGCGCCGGCAGCTCCTCGGGGAGGCCGTCCGTGCCTGGGTCGACGAGATCCCGGACGACGAGCTGGAGTCGCACTACGCGCTGGCCATTTCGGAGCTCGACGAGCACGACATCTCGATGCTGGCCGCCTGGCACGCGTCGATGGACATCGGTCACCCGCTCCCGAATCGCGACTTCCTGATGGGGGCCTTCTCCTCGCTCGGCGAGCACCGCCGCGAGGCGCTCAAGCTCGCCGCCGGCTTTCGCGGCGAGGAGGCGGTCGACGCCGGCGTCACCGAGGAACGCGCTCTAGAGACGGTCCTTGACTGGCTCTCACCGCCCCGCCTGATGGAGCTTGCGACCGAGGCGGTCGAGCTCTACATCTGGGACCGCGGCGGCTCCGACAACTAGAGCGCTTGTCGTCCGCCGGCGCGGGCGCTGCAAACCGGCGCCTGGCTTTGTCGTCGGCTGATCGTCTCGCTCACGTACCTCGTTCGTACGCTCGCTTCGCCGATCAGCCTGCCTCCTCGCCATGCTTGGTTTTCGCGTCCGTTTGGTTCGTCGAGCGACTCAGTCTTAGCCCGATGCCGAGGTAGACGGCGACCGTGCCCGGGAAGGCGTAGAAGACGCTGGTCAGGAAGACGGCCTCGCCAATCGTGGCCTCAGAGCCGCAGCTATGGCCGCATGAGTGAAGCCAAGCCTGGCTAATCGGCAAGATCACGGCGACCGGAGCAAGCGCTAGCCATGAACTTGGCCACAGCCAGCCGAGTGCGACTGACGGGATTGTGAGAGCGGCGAGCAGGAGGTACGGCGGTCCCTCGAAGTGCCTTGCCTGCACCAGCAGGAAGATGACGAGCTCGATCGCGCCCCAGGCAGCGAGAGCGGCCAGCTTCGTCGTTCGAGCGTCCATCCTCAGGGCATACCCGGGCGGCTCGGGGCCGTTTCGCCCGCTGGACGGGATCTGTAGCGTCCGGGGGGATGGAGGGGATCCGCTTCAAGTCGCCCCAGGGGCGCTGGGTCTTGGCCGTGACGGTGCTCGGATCGGGGATCGCGTTTCTCGAGGCGACCGTGGTGAATGTGGCGCTGCCGACGATCGGCCGCGACCTTGGCGCGAGCGTGAGCGGGCTCCAGTGGGTGCTGAACGGCTACCTGCTCACGCTAGCGGCGCTGATCCTCCTCGGCGGCGCCCTCGGCGATCGCTTCGGGCGCCGCCGGATGTTCGTCATCGGCGTCATCTGGTTCACCCTGTCCTCGGCCGTCTGCGCCGCGGCGCCGAGCGTCGGCTTCCTCATCCCGGCGCGGATCTTCCAGGGAATCGGCGGTGCCCTCCTCACCCCGGCCAGCCTCGCGATCATCGAGGCGACCTTCCACCCTGACGATCGGGCCCCGGCGATCGGCGCGTGGTCGGCGCTCACCGGCATCTCCGGGGCGGTCGGGCCGCTCGTCGGCGGCTACCTGATCGGTGCCGTCTCGTGGCGGGCGATCTTCTTCATCAACCTCCCGCTTGGGCTCTTCGTCGTCCTCGCGGCGCGCAAGCACGTCCCGGAGACACGCGATCCCCGGGCGACCAGCCAGCTCGACTTCCTCGGGCCAGCTCTGGCGGTCCTGGGGCTTGCCGGCCTCACGTTCTCGCTGATCGAGGCGCCCGGAGGGGCGTCGGGAGCGGTTGTGGGGATCGCGGCTGGCGCGGGCGTGCTCGCGCTGGCCGCCTTCGCCTTCGTCGAGGAGCACAGGCCGTACCCGATGCTGCCGCTCGACATCTTCCGCTCCCGCCAGTTCACAAGCGCCAACGTTGTGACCTTCGTCGTCTACGGCGCGCTGGGCGGGGTCTTCTTCCTCTTCGTGGTCTTCCTGCAGACCTCACTCGGCTACACGCCGATCGAGGCGGGGGCCGCCTCCCTGCCGATCACGGTGCTCATGCTGGCCCTCTCGTCACGTTCTGGCGCCCTGGCCCAGCGGATCGGGCCGCGTCTGCAGCTCACCGTCGGCCCGATCTTGATCGCGGCTGCGATGGCGCTCATGTCGCTGATCGGATCGGGTGACGGCTACGTGACCGCGGTCCTTCCCCCGATGATCGTGTTCGGGCTGGGACTGGCCTGCACGGTCGCGCCGATCACCGCCACGGCGATGGCCGCAGCGGACTCGCGGCACTCCGGCCTCGCCTCCGGGGTCAACAACGCCGTGTCGCGAACGGCACAACTCGTCGCCGTGGCGGCCCTGCCGCTCGCGGCCGGCATCACCGGCTCCGACTACGCGAACCCCGCGTCGCTCGAGTCCGGGTTCCACAAGGCGATGCTCATCACGGCAGCGTTCGCCCTCGCGGGCGGGGTACTGGCCTGGCTGACAATCTCCAACGACGTGCTCGCCCGCGACGACGCCGGGGCCGAAGACGACGAGCACTGCGTGCACTGCGCGGTTGCCGGCACCCCGCTCATCGAGCATTCCGAGCATGGCGCCCCCGAGCGCGTTCCCGCTCGGGTCGGCGCGGGAGCGAGCTAGATCCCGACGGACTCCCGGATCGCCGGGATGGCCTGGTCGTTCGTCTGGAACTGAACCGCTTTCATGCCAAGCTCACGCGCCGCGTCGCAGTTGACGTCCATGTCGTCGATGAACAGACAGTCCTCGGCGGGCACTCCGCCCAGCCGTTCGAGCGTCAGCTCGTAGATCTCCGGTTCCGGCTTTCGCATGCCGACGAACGCCGAGTCCACGACCAGCTCGAAGATCTCGTCGATCGGCACCATGGTCCGCCACAGCGGCTCCCACTCGCGGACGTTGTTGGTGAGCAGGGCCATGCGGTAGCCGGCGTCGCGAAGCGAGGCCATCAGCTCGAGCATCTCCTCGTTGGGGTCCAGCGCGTCGAAGTAGATCTCGCTGAAGCGGTGGAGCTCCGGCACGTGGCCGAGCTCCGCGCTCAGCTCGTCGCGCAGGCCGGCCAGGAAGTCCGCCTCGGTGACCCGGCCGCGCTCGAGCTCGTAGAGGGGGTGCTCGCCTTGGCGCTCGGTGATCCGCGCCATGGCATGGCCGAGTGCCTCGAACGGGATCCCGGTCTGGTCCTGGACGGCGGCGAAGGACCGCAGCAGGGGCGTCGTGAGGACGCCGCCGAAGTCGGAGATGACCGTCGTGACCGCCGGGCTCACGTGGGTCTCAGGA
>JAWVFM010000099.1:0-4651 GCA_033856015.1 Solirubrobacterales bacterium | reverse complement strand
TATACCCCGGACGCGAAACCTCCAGCTTGCGCGCGACGTGCTCCGACAGGGCCTCGAGAAGCTCGGGAAGCCGCTGATCAGCCTCCCCGGCGCGAATTATCTTGACGAGCTCCTGCGCACGGCGCTCCGCCTCGGCGTCGGCCTCGCCCGGGGCAGGCGGCCCCTCGCCCCCGCCGGCCAGCGCGTTGAAGAGCTCCGCGTCGGCGACGCTCGGAGCCTCGCCGGCCCTGAGCTCACGCGCCACCACGGCGCACAGGTTCGCCGCCACCAGGACCTTGAAGCGCTGCTCGCTCGGAACGTCGGGCCGCAGCTCCGCGACGAGGTACTCGGCGACGGCGTCGAGGAGCTCGTGAGCGGCGGGGTGATCCTGCATCAGCGCACGAGCTCGAGGAGGTCCCACTCCGGTTCGCAGATGCGCCTGCCGAGCGACGCCAGCTCGTGGCTTCGCCGGACGCCCGTCAGGTGGTCGCGGGCCTGACGTGCGCAGATGACGGCCCACTTGACGTTGCCGAGCACCTCCCACCAGCGCAGGCGCGCGTCGTCGGGCCGCCGGCCGCCGGCGGCCTCGTAGGCGTCGAGGAAGTCCTCGCGCAGGCCCATGCCCGCCACCGGGAGGGCATCGTTGCCGAAGCGCCACGAGCGCACGCAGATCCAGGCGAGGTCCTCGGCGGGGTCGCCGGCATGGCACAGCTCCCAGTCGATCACCGCCTCGAGCCCGCGTTCGGACGCGATGAAGTTGCCCAGCCGGAAGTCCCCGTGGACCAGCGAGGCCGGGCCCGGCGCCGGGGCGTTCAACCGCAGCCAGCGCAGGCCCGCCTCGAGCGCGGGCTGCGGGTGCTCCCACTCGTCGAGCGCGGCCTCCCAGAGCTCACATGCGGCGATCGCCGGGTCCTCCGGGATGGACGAGAGCTCATGGATTGCGGCGGGATCGACCGAGTGGATGCCGGCAAGGGCAGCGGCCAGCTGGCCCGGAAGCATCGCCCGCGCCGCTCCGTACTCGTCGCGGCGAAGCAGGCGCGGCCCGACCGAGGTGCCCTCGACGCGCTCCATGAGGACCCCGGCGCTCACGAACCGTCCGCCGTCGGGCTCGAAGCGCAGCGTGTGCGGGACCGGCACGCCGGCCGCGGCGGCCGCCTGGATCACCGCGACCTCCAAGGACAGCGGGCTGAACGAGCGCGATCCGGGCGGGTCGCGCCGGAGGACCAGCGAGCGCCCCGCCGCCTCGACGAGGAACGTCTGTCGCGAGGCGCCTCCGGGGAGCGGCGTGAGCGCCGGCGGATCACCATCCATGCCCAGCTCGGCAAGGACCGCCGCCACCCCGGCGTTCAGGATCGCGTCGCTCATCGCAGCCGCCGAGCGTGAACGCGAAGCCGGTGACCGTGGCGGTTGACCTCGATCTTGACCGGCCGCCCGCCCCGGACGTGCACGATGTAGGCGCTGCGCCCGGTCGCGTGCGCCAGCACGGGCCGGCGGCCGAGGCCGACCGTGGCGATCAGCCGGCTGTTCCGTCCGCGGCTCTGCAGCCGCTCGGTGACGCGAGGGGTCAGGGAGTTGAAGCCGCCTCGCACGTACCAACCGCGAAGCGGGTGCAGCGAGCCGTCGTAGAGGCGGGGCTTCCCGTCCCGGCTCCAGATCGTCCCGTGGAAGCCATGACGGTCGTGGAGGCGGACGACATGATGGTCGCGGCGGGCGTGGATCCCGGGGCCGACCTGCAGGTAGCGGCTGTACGTGTGCTTGCGACTGGCGCGAAGGCGATCGACGATCACAACCGCCCTGCCGGGCTTGTAGAGCCACAGACGCTGGTGGCGGACACCCTGCGAGCGCACGAGCGGATTGTGGCCGAGGATGGCGAACCAGCCGTCGCCCGCGCCCTCGGCGTCCATCGCCGACCCGTAGGGGGGCCGGTTGAGGTCGAAGCTCCTGCCGTCGACGACGAGCGTCGAATGGGCGAACGAGCTCTTGGTGAAGGCGGCGGTCGTTATGGGCCCCGGCAGGCCACGGGCCTTGCCCGCAACCTGCGTGTGGTCGCGTCGACCGGTGTCGACGATGACGCGCCGCCCGCTTTCGAACAGGTCGAAGCTCAGCTCGTCGGCGTGCTTGTGCGCGGCGCGGTGATAGCCGGCCACCGCCGCGAAGTAGGAGTTGTCGCGGCGGGCGATCGCGAAGCCGTCGCGGAGGAAGTGGGTGAGGCCTGAAAGCCCCTTCGCGATCCGTCTCGCGTACGGCGGCGCCTGCTTGAAGAAGGGCGTGTCGGCGATCGGGACGATGTCTCCGTCCGGCATCGTGAACCAGCCGTCGGCCTGCTTCATCTTCTTGAGAAGGCGTGCGAGCTTCGGCTGGTGGCCTCCCATCAGGTTGAGGAACGCCTGGAGGTGCTCGATGGTCTTCTGCTCGTAGCCGGGCGTGTGCTCGAGGTGGACGCCGGTCTTGCCATCGACCAGGGTGCGGATGGCCGCCTCGAAACGGTTGGCGGCGACCGACCGCCACCGGCTTGCCCCGCCGAGGAAGCCGTAATAGCGCGCGGCCACCAGCAGGCCCTGGTCGCGGAGCAGCCCGTGGTTGGTGACCTGGCCTCCGGCGGACGCCTCGTGGAGCAGGAATGCGGCATGGACCCGCACCGACCTGACGATCTGGCCCGCCTGGTGGTGGCTGAGCAGGCCCTCGCACGCCGCGCGGCGCCCGATGAAAGCGATCCGGCTCAGCCGGTCGCCGGCGCGCTTCTGCTCCCATGCGGTTCGGAAGCCGTGCGGGTCCGCGGTCGGGTTCTGGCGAATCCAGTCGAGCACGACGTTGCGCGCGCGGCGCATCGCCCGCTTGTGCCCGCGCAGGTCGGCGTAGATGAGCGGGTCGAGCCAGTCGAGCTCGTTGAGCTTCTTCTGCCAGGGATAGGAGTGGAACGGGTTCTGGTGCCAGTCGATCGGCGGGTTCAGGCGGCGCCGTTTGCCGAGGATGAAGGCCACGCCCCGCTCGGCCGCCGCGACACGGCGGTGAGCGAACGGGCCGACCGGCAGCGCAAAATGGTGGGGGCAGCGGGCCCGCAGGAGGCGCGCGGCGCCCGAGCTCGCCGTGGCCGGCGCCGGGGCACAGAGCACGCAGCAGATGAGCGCCGCGACGCCAACGGCCGCGCGAGCACGTGAACGCGCCGGCACGCCGTTGTGGACCGCTCCTCTGCCCATCCGCCGACCCTGAGGTTACGGGCCACCCGGCTCGCGCCACATCGGCCAGATCGCCGGGCCGCCACGGGGCAGCCGGATCTCGCCGGTCTGGACGAAGCCGTGACGCCCGTACAAACCCCTGCTCCGAGTCGTCGATGCCTCCAGGTAGGCCGGCGCGCCCTCGGCGTCGATGCGCTCGAGCATCGGCTCCATCAGGGCGCTTCCCACGCCGCGACCCTGGCCCTCAGGCGCGACACCGATCGCGGCCAGGTAATAGCTCTCGGGCCGCTTGGGATGGAGGCGCTCCATCCGCAGTCGCGTCCACAGCGCGAGGCCCAGCCTGGACCCGAAGACACGCACCATTGCCGGGCCCTCGGCGATCGACGCCGAGACCGGCACGCGCCAGTGCCCGGGCCTCGCCCAGATGGCTCCGCCGAGGAGGCCGTCCGTCGTCCAGACGATCTCGTGCGGAAACGCCACGACGCGAAGCTCGGCCTCGAAGAAGAGCTCGAGGCGCTCGAGACGACGGGCGTCGCCGAGCAGGAAGCCGAGCGCCGGATCGTCAGCGAAAGCCCTAGCCATCGCTCTGGCGATTCCGTCGAGCTCGCCGATCTGCGCCGGCCGAACCTCCGGAAGGCGCGGATCGCGCGCCATCAGATCCGGCGGGGCCGGTGCGAGTCCAGCCAGGCGACGATCTCGGCGATCACCTGGTCGCGCTCCGGCTCGTTGAGGATCTCGTGGCGAAGGCCCTCGTACGGGGTCACCGTCAGGTCATCGGAGGAGATTCGCTCGCTCAGCATCACGCTCCCGGCCGGCACCGCGAGAGTGTCCGCGGTCCCGTACATGAGGAGGACGGGAAGCGTTATCGACGGGACCCGCTCGGGCAGCGAGGCGACCTCGGCGGCCAGCTCGGCCACGGTCCGCACCGGCAGCTTGCCGTGGAAGACGAGCGGATCGTCCGCGTAGTCGCGAACGACGTCGGGGTCGCGGCTGATCGCGCTCGGATCGACGCCGAAGACGCCGAGGCGCGGCGTCACGCGGGAGAGCAGGCTGCTGATCACGCGGGTCGCCGCAGAGGCCGACTCCAGGGCGGCAACCGGAGCGGACAGGATCAGCCCCTCGATCGAGTCCTGGTGGCGGAGGGTGTACCCGGTTGCCAGCAGCCCGCCCATGCTGTGCCCGAGGAGGAACGGACGCTGCCCGCCGGCGCCGGCCGCGACCATCTCGACGAGGGTGTGGATGTCGGCGATCGCGTGTTCGAAGCTGTCCACGAAGGCACGCGGTCCATCGGAATTGCCATGACCCCGATGGTCGAGGGCCCAGACCGAGTACCCGCGCTCGGTGAGCGCCTTGGCCACGTGTCCGTAGCGGGCGGAGTGCTCGCCCGCTCCATGGGCGAGAACGACCTCGGCGCGCGGTTCGCGCGCCGGCCAGCTCTGCCACCAGATCTTCGGGCCCCCGGCGCCCTCGAAGGCGTCCTGGTGAGCCGAGTCGAA
>JAWVFM010000098.1:0-6224 GCA_033856015.1 Solirubrobacterales bacterium | reverse complement strand
CTGGAGGTCGTGATCGGCGGCGTCTATCCGCTCTCGGAGGCGGCCCACGCCCACGAGGACCTGCGGGCGCGGACCACCGAGGGCAAGCTCCTCCTCGACCCGGCCGCATGAGCAGCTTCCGCGAGCTCGGCCTTCCCGAGCACATCCTCACCACGCTCGACGAGCTCGGCTACACGGAGCCCACGCCGATCCAGGAGCAGGCGATCCCCGAGCTTCTTGCCGGTCACGACGTGATCGGCCAGGCGCAGACGGGCACCGGGAAGACGGCGGCGTTCGGCCTGCCGCTGCTGTCGTACCTCGACCCGGACTCGCACGAAACACAGGCGGTTGTCCTGACGCCGACCCGCGAGCTCTGCATCCAGGTCACGCAGGCGCTTCGCTCATACGCGGAGCACCTGGACATCGACGTCCTGGCGGTCTTCGGCGGGCAGGCCGTCGCGACCCAGACCTCCAGGCTTCGCGGCGGCGCGCAGGTGGTGGTGGCCACCGTAGGCCGGATGCTCGACCTCTCGAGTCGCGGCTCCCTGGTGCTCACCTCCGCGCGCTACGTGGTGCTCGACGAGGCGGACGAGATGCTCGACCTCGGCTTCATCGACGATGTCGAGCGGATCCTGAGGATGTGCCCGGGCGGGCGCCAGACGGCGCTCTTCTCGGCGACGATCCCGCCGCCGGTCGAGCGCCTCGCCGACCGCTACATGTACAACCCCGTGACCATCCGGGTCACCCCGCAGCAGCTGACCGTCGACAAGATCTCCCAGGCGTTCGTCGAGGTGCCGGCCAAGGAGAAGCCCGACCGCCTCGTCGAGGTGCTGAACGCCGAGGATCCAGAGCAGGCGATCATCTTCTGCCGCACCAAGATCGGCACCTCGAAGCTCGACGAGAACCTCCGCCGCCGCGGCCTGAAGGTCAAGGCCCTGCACGGCGACCTCAGCCAGGGCCAGCGCGACGGCGTCATGCTCGCCTTCAAGAACCACAACCTGCCGCTGCTGGTGGCCACGGACGTCGCGGCGCGCGGACTCGACATCGAGCACGTCACCCACGTCATCAACTACGACGTGCCGAACGTCACCGACACCTATGTTCACCGCATCGGGCGCACTGGGCGCGTCGGCAGGACCGGGCGGGCGATCACCTTCGTAACGCCGGCTCAGCGGGAGGACATCGACCGGATCGAGCGTGAGGCGAAGACCGCGATCGACGAGTGGGAGCCGCCCGAGGAGCGGATCGAGCACGCGCCGCGCCCGCGCCGGCGCGAGCACGCGTCGAAGGTCCGGTCGACCCGCCCTGAGCGCGAGCGCCCGGTCGAGGGTGACGATGCCGCCGAGCCCGAGAACGAGCGCAGGCCCGAGCCCGAGGTCGCCCCTGAGGCGCCCGAGGCGTTGAGCGACGGCCAGGTGAAGCTCTTCCTCAACCGCGGCGAGCGCAGCGGCCTCAGCGAGGAGGACGTCCGCTGGGCCCTCGTCGAGGGCGCCGTGATCCCCGCCGACGCGATCGGAGACGTTCGTGTCCTCGAGCGCTTCTCGTTCGTCGACCTCGACGCCGAGTACGCCGAGAAGGCGCTTGAGCGCCTCGACGGCACCAAGCTCGGCGGCAAGCAGATCCGCGTCGAGTACGCGAAGGCCTAGCGCCAGCGGCCGCTCGCCTGGGCTCGGGTCAGCCGCCCGCCTGGGCGGTCTCGCCCTCGCGCACCAGGCCGCGCCAGTCGGTGATCCGGAACACGAAGAAGAGGGCCGCGAACGCTACCGCGACCGACCATGCCGTCACCGCGATCTGCTGACCCACCGAGAACGAGAGGACCGCGGTGCGCGAGGCGCCGTGGAGCGTCGCCACCAGGAGCGCCTGCTGGGCGCCCGCGCCCCCCGGCGTGAACGGCAGCGCGCCGCTGATGGCCTGGACGCTCATGACCAGGAGGACATTCTGGATCGAGCCGCCGATGTGGAACGCGTTGAGGAAGAGCCAGAAGGACGCGAAGCGCAGGATCCAGCCGGCGAGCTGCCAGGCGAGGACCTCGCCGGCATAGCGCCGCGGCTCGGAGAAGATCACGAGCCCCTGCTTCACGCGCTGCCAGAAGGCTTCGGCCCGGCGAGCGAGGATGGCGAAGCCCACCACGGAGCCGATCCCGATGACCGTCAGCACGAGGGTCAGGAGCTGTGGGTGGGCAGCCCAGAACGAGATGTCGAACGCCGGGAGGTTCGGGAGCCTCGGAGGCGACGGCAGCAGCCCCTGGGTCACCGCGTAGAGCAGCACGAGGATGCCGATCCCGGAATCGAAGGGCGTGAGGACGGCGAACGAGGTGATGATCGTGGGAAAGCTCGACCCGGCGACGCTGCGCTTGGCGAGGACGATCTTCATCGCGTCGCCGCCGCGGGCCGGCAGGACGCCGTTGAGCCCGGCCCCCACCAGGAACGAGGCGACGATGCGGCGCTCGGAGACCTTCGTGTCCGGGTACGCGGCGCGGATCGCGTTCGCCCAGGCGTGGCCCCGCATGATCTGCATGACGAGCGAGAGCAGCAAGCCGGCGGCCAGGGAGCCCCAGCCGATATCGGCGAGGGTGCCGAAGAACGTCGAGACCGCTTCGCCGAAGCGGTGGATGCTGCCGCCCAGGTCTCCGGGTGCGAGCGGCCCCATGGCTCATAAGGTATTGCGCCGCCGATGCTCGCCGCCGCGGTCCTAGCCGCCGCCTACCTGATCTGGGCCCCGCCGACCGCCGACCTGGCGGCGCAGACCTTTCGCGCTGACCTCTTCTCCCAGCACGGCTACCTGCTCTGGAACAACTTCTGGTACGCCGGGCACTACCTGCCGGGCTACAGCGTCCTCTACCCGCCGCTGGGCGCGCTCGTCGGCCCGAGGCTCCTGGGCGCGATCGCCGCCGTCGCGGCGGCGGGCCTCTTCGGCGCCATCGCCCGGCGCCGGTACGGCGACCGCGCGCGGCTGGCGACGCAGTGGTTCGGCGCGGCGACCATCACCAACCTCCTCACGGGACGGATCACGTTCGCCCTCGGTGTCGCGGTCGGTTTGGGCGCTCTGTTCGCTCTGCAGCGCCGGCGGGCGGTGGCGGCGCCCACGCTGGGCGCGCTCACCGCCCTCGCGAGCCCGGTCGCGGCGCTCTTCGTGGCCATCGCCGCGGTGGCCGTGGCACGCGGGGAGTGGCGCCGGCAGGCCCTGATGCTCGGCGCTGCCTCGCTGGCGGCTGCCGGCGTGCTCTCGGCCGCCTTCCCGACCGCCGGATACTTCCCGTTCGCGCCGACGGCCTTCCTGCCCGTCCCGCTCTTCGCAGTTGCCGCGTACCTGGTCGCGCCGGCCGGCGAGGGATGGCTGCGCCGGGCCATCGTCGTCTACCTCCTGGTGGTCGTCGCCTTCGCCGTCGTCCATACGCCGGTCGGGGCCAACGCCGCTCGCCTCGGCGCGCTCTGCGGCGGCCCCGTCCTTGCGCTCGTGCTGCTGGGCCGCCGCCCCCGGCTGCTCGCGGTGCTGGCCATCCCGCTCCTCTACTGGCAGTGGGTCGCGCCGTATCGCGACGTCTCCGACGCTTGGGGCGACCCCTCCGTTCACGCCTCCTACTACGCACCGCTCGTCGCCGAGCTCGATCGGGTGACGAGCGGTCCGGTTCGCATCGAGGTGCCGCCGACTCGTGACCGTTGGGAGAGCGACCTGCTGGCCCCCAGCTACCCGCTCGCCCGCGGCTGGCTGCGCCAGCTCGAGTCCGACGACTTCAACCTCTTCACGGGCGGCCACCTGACACCGGCCGCCTACCGCGAGTGGCTCGGCCGGCACGCGGTCTCCTACGTGGCGCTTCCACACGTCGGCTTCGACTACCTGGCGAAGGACGAGGTGGCGCTGATCGGCACCGGCCTGCCGTACCTGCGACCGGTGTGGGCGAGCGCCGACTGGACCCTGTACAGGGTCGCCGGTGCCACCCCGCTCGTCAGCCCGGCCGGGGCGAAGCTCACCAGGATCGGCCCGGCCGACTTCACGCTTGACGCCACGCGGCCCGGCAACTACACGGTGCGGATCCACTACACACCGTTCTGGACCGTCGCGGCAGGCGACGCGTGCGTCACGAAGACGGGCGATTGGACGAGGGTGGAGGCACGCGCATCCGGCGCGACCGCGATCACGGCCCGGTTCAGCGTCGACGGCCTGATCCACGGGGAGCGGACCGAGTGCTCGGGATAGCCCTCGCCCTGGGCTCCAGCGTGGCGTGGGGCGTCTCCGACTTCCTGGGCGGGCTGCAGACCCGGAGAGCATCGGCGCTCTCCGTGTTGCTCGTCACGCAGCCGTTGGGGCTCGTCCTGGCGCTCGTCGTGGCGCTCACGCTCGGCGGCGACGGGTTGTCAGGCTTCGAGGTGGCGACCGCAGTCGCCGCGGGAGCGACGGCCGTGCTTGCGCTTGGCGCCTTCTACCGCGCGATGGCGCTTGGCTCCGTCTCGGTCGTGGCAACGATCGGCGCGCTTGGCGTGGTGGTCCCGATCGCCGCCGGGGTCGCCGGGGGCGATACCCCGAGCGTCCTGCAGGCTGCGGGCGCGACGGTGGCGATCGGCGGCGCGCTCCTCGTCGCGCGCGAGCCGGGCCCCGAATGGCGCTCGGCCGGCGCCGGCGCGGTTGGCCTGGCCGCGCTCGCGGCGCTCGGCTTCGGCCTGTTCTTCTGGGGCCTCGACGTCGCCTCCCCCGCGAACCCGGCCTGGACCATCGTCGCCGCGCGCTCGGGAGGTGTCGCGGTCCTCCTGGTGGCGGCCGTCCGGGTGCGCCCGACGCTCCCGCTCGATCGCGACCGCCTGCCCGTCCTCGTGGTCATCGGCGTCTGCGACGTCCTGGCCAACTCCCTCTTCGCGCTGGCCACGGATCGTGGCCTGCTCTCGCTGGTCTCGGTCGCCGGCTCGATGTACGCGGCCGTGACCGTGCTGCTGGCGCGCGTGGTCCTCGGCGAGCGCCTCGCCGGGCCCCAGCGCGCCGGCTTCGCCGGCGCGCTCGCCGGGATCGCGATGCTCGCCGCGGGGACCTGACCCGCCCGCTCAGCTGAGTTCGACCCCCAGGAGCTCCTCCAGGCGCGGCACCGTCTCCGCCGCGTCGCGGTGCAGCACCCCGGTCATCCCGACGACCTCCGCGCCCTCGACGTTCTCGCGCAGGTCGTCCACGAAGACGCAGGCGCTCGCCTCGACGCCGAGGCGCTTGCAGGCGAGCTCGTAGATCTCCGGCTGCGGCTTGTGAAGCCCGACGTCGCCCGAGATCACGGCCTCGTCGAAGAGGTCGATCGGCGCTCGGTCATAGATGCCGAGGCCCCAGGAGTTGGAGATCAAGCCGGTCCGCAGGCCGGCTGTCTTCGCGGCCCGGACCGCGCCGATCATGGCCTCGTCAGGGCCCAGGTCGGCGAACAGGTTGGTGATCAGGCCTTCGCTTGACTCGAGCCCGAGCAGGTCGGCAAAGCGCGGCTCGAACCCGGCCTCGTCGAGCTCCCCTGTCTCGAGGCCTCGCAGGAGCCCCAGCGCCTCGGGGTTGGAGCGAAAGAGCTTGCGCACCGTCTCGGCTTCGAGGCCCTCGCGCTCGCAGAAGCTTGCGAAGGCGGGCCAGATCGAGGTGGTCAGGACGCCGCCGAAGTCGACGATGAGCGTGTTGTGGTGGCGGGGCGTTCCCATAGGCTCCCCGCGTATGGCCGAGGGGACGCCGGACGGTATCGATGGAGCGCAGGTCGAGGCGTGGTTCGCCGCAAACGTTCCGGGCGCCACGCCGCCGCTCGAGTTCGAGCGCATCTCCGGCGGGCGCTCGAACATCACCTACGGCGTGAGCGACGCGGCCGGCAACCGCTGGGCGCTTAGGCGGCCCCCGCTCGGCGCGCGCCTGGCCTCCGCGCACGACATGTCTCGCGAGTACCGGATCATCGCCGCCCTCACCGGCACCGACGTTCCCGTCCCCCGGGCCGTCGGGCTTTGCGAAGACGACGCGGTCAACGGCGATCCCTTCTATGTGATGGGCTTCGTCGATGGCCCGATCCTTCGTAACAAGGCCGAGGCCGAGGCGGCGTTCAGCGAGGACGAGCGCCGCTCGATCGGGGAGCGCGTGGTCGACACGCTGATCGCAATCCACTCTGTCGAGCCCGACGCCGTCGGCCTGGGCGACCTGGCCCGCAAGGAGGACTACGTGGCCCGCCAGCTCCGTCGCTGGCAGGGGCAGTGGGAGAAGTCGAAGACGCGTGAGATCCCGCTCGTCGACGAGGTCCACGATCGCCT
>JAWVFM010000097.1:0-2714 GCA_033856015.1 Solirubrobacterales bacterium | reverse complement strand
CCAGCCCCGCGGGCGCAGTGCTGCGTCGCCGTCGCCGGCGTTGCGGTCGTACCAGTTGACCCGCTCCCAGCCGGACTTCTCGCCGAATGCCGCTCCGTGCTCGGCGTGCCAGGCATTGGCCGCCGAGACGCGCAGCGGCCGGCCGGCGCTCCGCTCGTGGTTGGGGTAGCGGATGTCGTAGTAGGTCTCGTAGGTCTCGCGCACCCGCTTGTGCGTGTAGGCCGGCGAGCGGTACTGGGCGCCGAAGCGGCGGACGTCCATGTGCCACAGGTCGATCGACGGCTCCCCTGCGTCGATCCACTCCGCCATCACCTTCCCGATCCCGCCCGCGCCCGCGAGGCCGTGCGCGCAGAACCCTGCAGCCACGAAGAGCCCGCGCACCTCGGTCTCGCCCAGGCAGAACTCGTTGTCGGGGGTGAAGGCCTCCGGGCCGTTGATCAGGCGCGTCACCTTGATGTCGTCCATGGCCGGCACGCGGCGCTTCGAGTTCTCCGTGATCTCCGCGAAGCGTTCCCAGTCGTCCTCGAGGAGCCGGCCGTTGAAGTCGGGCGGGATGCGGTCCAGGCCGCTCGGGCCGTCGGGCAGGAAGGCCGGCTGCGAGGTGCGCTCGTACCCGCCCATGACCAGGCCGCCGCCGTCCTCGCGGTAGTAGACGAGGAGGTCTGGATCGCGGAGCGTCGGCAGGCGCTTTTCGCCGCGGTCGCGGAACGGCTGGGTCACGAGGTACTGGTGCGACATCGGGATGAGCGGCACGCGGACGCCCGCCAGGCGCCCGATCTCGGCCGCGAACATCCCGGCCGCGTTCACCACCACCTCGGCCTCGATCCGGCCGCGATCGGTTTCGACCGCGCGGACCCGGCCGTCGGCGACCTCGATCCCGGTGACCCGCGTCGACGTGTGGATGTCGCAGCCGCCGCGGCGCGCGCCATCGGCGAGGGCGTAGGTGAGCTGCGACGGATCCAGGTAGCCGTCGGTCGGCAGCCACGCCGCGCCGAGGACGCCCTCCGTCGACATCAGGGGGAAGAGCTCGGCCGCCTCATCCGCCGAGATCAGCTCCATGGCGAGGCCGAAGGTCTTCGCCCAGCCCGCCTGGCGGCGGAGCTCCTCCATCCGCTCCTCGCTGGAGGCAAGCCGGATCCCGCCGCACTCGACCCAGCCGGGGTCGAACTCGGACTCCTCGCCGAGGCGCCGGTAGAGGGAGACCGAGTGCATCATCATGCTCGTCAGCGAGACCGAGCCGCGCAGCTGGCCGACGAGTCCCGCCGAGTGGAAGGTCGATCCGGACGTCAGCTCGGCGCGATCCACGAGGACGACGTCGCGGTACCCCAGCTCGGCCAGGTGGTAGGCGATGGAGACCCCGCCGACCCCGCCGCCGACGATGACGCAGCTCGCGGCGTCCGGTAGCTCAGCCCTCGGGCTCATTCGCCTGAGCGAGCCAGGTCTCGAAGTCGGGGTGCGCGGCGGTCTGCGCCATGCGGTCGAAGTGCTTGGTGGCGTAGGCCTCGAAGTCGAAGTCGAGCTCGGAAACGACGCCCTGGACGACGCCCCACATGGCCTCGCGATAGTCAGACATGAACCTCATGAGGCGAAGTGTCGCCACCCGGCCTGCGCCGGCGTCCTCGCCGAAGTAGGCGGTGAGCAGCGCTACCTCGCCGGCCCCGTCGAGCTCGTTGTTGACCGCGTAGTTGGCGAGGTCGAAGTAGCGGTCGCCCATCCCGGCGTATTCCCAGTCGATCAGCCACAGCTGTGTCTCGCCGCGGATGAAGTTGGCCGCCAGCAGGTCGTTGTGGCAGGGGACGGGGTCGTGCTCCGGCCCCTGGAGCGCCGCCTCGATTCGCATTGCCTGCTCGTGGGCGTCGTCGTAGGCCTCGGGGACGGAGCCGCCGCGCTCGCGTGCGGTGTCAGCGTAGGTCTCAACGACCCGGAACGAGTCGAATCCCGTCGGCAGCGGCTCGCCGAGGTCGTGGATTGCGCGGAGCGAACGGGCGACCTCGGTCAGGACCTGCGGCTCGCGCAACTCGCCCGGCTCGACTCCGCGGCCCTCCACGAACAGGGTGACGATCGCGGCCGGGTCGTCGAGCGCGGCCGCTACGGGAGGTGCGATGCCGATCCTGGCCGCGCGCTCGTTGGCGATGCGCTCGGCGCCACGGTCGATCTCCAAGAGGGACGTGTCCTTGCCGGGTACGCGGACCACGTAGTCCGTGCCGCCGAAGGTAATCCGGAAGTTTCGGTTCGTGATCCCCCCGTCGAGCGGGCGAGGCTCGCCCGCGGAAGGTCCGAGCAGCGGAACGAGTTGTTCGACGATGCGGACAATGTTCTCGTCGGGGGGTTGACTTTCGTCCGCCGCGGGGAATAGGCTGCCGTCGTTCATAGGTCGGTCGGGCACACCTTTTCACAGGAGGGCTCGCCGGTCGAGAGGAGGAGGGCACCGATGGAAGCTGCCACACCGCCGCCGGTCGAGTCTGACGAGCAGAGGCTCGCCGAGCTGGGCTACAAGCAGGAGCTCGACCGCGGCTGGACGAGATTCACCAACTTCGCGATCTCGTTCTCGATCATCTCGATCCTGGCGGGATGCTTCACGAGCTTCGGGCTGGGCTGGAACAACGGCGGTCCGGCCGCTATCGCCTGGGGCTGGCCGATCATCTCGGTGTTCATCCTCATCATCGGCCAGTTCGCCGACCCCGGCGGTCGCGTGATCGGACTGATGACGTCGA
>JAWVFM010000096.1:0-7719 GCA_033856015.1 Solirubrobacterales bacterium | reverse complement strand
GCATATGGATCCGCAGGCAGGCGCGCCGTTCCGCGCGCGCGATCAGCCTGGCCGCGAGCCGGTTCGCCGCCGGAGACCTGTCGGTTCGCGTCCCCGAGCAGTCGACGGACCGCGATCTGGCCCGCCTCGAGCGCACCTTCAACGAGATGGCCGAGGCGCTGGAGCGCCGGATCGCCGAGGCGAGCGAGGAGACGCTCGGCCGCGAGGCGTTCTTCGCTCAGGTATCGCACGAGTTCCGGACGCCGCTGACGTCGATCGTGGGCTACGGGGACATGCTCCTCGCCGACGCGAAGGGGCTCGAGCGGATCGAGCCGGCCGAGCGGCTGGAGGCGCTGGAGACCACCGAACGCAACGCCCGCCGCCTGTTGCGGCTCGTGAACGACCTGCTGTTCGCGGCCCGCGTGGGGGCCGACATGCTGCGCCTCCAGCACTCCGACTACGACGCGTCGACGATCGCCCGTCAGGCCATCGATGCGGCTGAGCCGGCCGCCGCCATGGCAGGGATCGGGCTGTTCATCGACGTCCCGCACTCGGTGCCCGCGCGAGGCGATGCGGGACGCATGACGCAGGCGCTCGACAACCTCCTCTCGAATGCCATCAAGTTCACGCAGGAGGGCGGCTCGGCCGGGGTGCGGGTGCTCCCAGGCGAAGACACGGTGGTGTTCGAGGTCTGGGACAACGGCCCGGGCATCCCGGCGGACGCGCTGCCGCGCCTCTTCGAGCGCTTCTACCGCGGTCCCGGAGCGCCTGACGCACCGGGGCACGGTGTCGGCCTGGGCCTGCCGATCGCGCGGGCGATCGTCGAGGCTCACGGCGGGAGCATCGAGGTCACCGCCGCCGAGGGGCAGGGCTCCACGTTCACGATGACCGTCCCGGTTGGCGTCACCTAGATAGATGTCATCTACGCTCAATGCCATGAACGAGGCGGGCGAAGGCCGCAAGATCAGGGTTGTGGTCGCGAAGCCCGGGCTCGCCGGCCACGACCGGGGCGCGAAGATCATCGCCCGCGCTCTGCGCGACGCCGGGATGGAGGTCATCTACACGGGGCTTCACCAGACCCCGGAGCAGATCGCCGCCACGGTCGTTCAGGAGGACGCGGATGCCGTTGGCCTCTCGATCCTCTCCGGCGCGCACATGACGCTGGTGCCGAAGGTGGTGCGGCTCCTCGCCGAGCAGGGCGCAGGCGAGGTCGTTGTCACGGTGGGGGGGACGATTCCCGCCGACGACGTTCCCGAGCTCAAGCGCCTCGGTGTCGCCGCGGTGTTCACGCCGGGCTCCTCCACGGACGAGATCGTCGAGTTCGTGCGCGGCGCCGTGGCCTGAGACGCGACCTCCGTGCGAAGCTTCCAGATGCGATTGACTGACCAGTCAATCGGGTATGTGAGGCGCTAAGATGCGCGCCCGCCACGGTCGGCCACCCTGCTTCGCCGGCCGCGAACTCTCTAAGGAGGCCTAGGACTTGAAGATTTGCTGCCTGGTGAAGGAGGTTCCCGACGCCGCCGTGCAGAAGCGGATCGACGCGCAGACGATGCGCCTCGACCGCTCCGGCGAGAAGAACCTCAATCCCTTCGACACTCACGGCATCGAGGCCGCGATGCAGATCCGCGAGGGCGGAGCTGCAGAGGTCGACGAGATCGTCGCGGTGACGATGGGCCCCGATTCGGCCGTCCGCGCGCTGCACAAGGCCGTCGCGCTCGGCGCCGACCGCTCGGTGCACCTCACCGACGCCGCGCTCGAGGGCTCGGACGTCTGCGCGACGGGCTACGCCCTCGCCAAGGTGCTCGAGAAGGAGTCACCGGACCTCGTCCTGCTCGGCCAGCAGTCGGACGACGGCGAGTGCTACACGATCGGCGCTGTGGTCGCCGACCACCTCAAGATGCCGTCGCTGACCCAGGTCATCAAGATCGACGTCGCCGAGGGCAAGCTGACCTGCGAGCGCCAGGCGGAGTACGGCTACGACACGGTCGAGGTCGACCTGCCGGCCGTCATCTCCGTCGGCGACGCGATCAACGAGCCCCGCTACCCGAGTCTCAAGGCGATCATGGGCGCCAAGAAGAAGCCGCTCGACACCCACGCGACGGGTGACGTCGGCATCGACGCGGGCGAGGTCGGCGAGGCCGGCTCGAAGACGACGGTCCTGGCGATCAACCCGCCGCCCGCCAAGGAGTCGGGCGAGATCATCGAGGACGAGGACACGAACGAGACGGTCGAGAAGATCGTCGCCTGGCTTGACGAAAGGAAGTTGATCTAAATGCCCGGCATTCTGGTCTACGCCCTCCACGACGACGAGGGCAACTTCAACAAGAACTCGCTCGGCGCGATCTCCGAGGCGGCGAAGCTGGCCGGCGAGCTCGGCGCCGAGGCGGCAGCTGTCGTCGTCGGGGACGTCCCTGACGACAGCTGCGCGTCGCTCGGCAAGTACGGCGCCGCGAAGGTCTATCGCGCGAAGGCGGTCTCCGACGGGCTCGCACAGCCCATCGTCGACGTGATGGCCAAGGTCATCGGCGACAACGGCTACGACTACGCCCTCTTCGGCGGCGGCCTCCTCGGCTTCGAGATCGGTGCCGGGCTCACCGCTCGCCTGAACGCCGGCGTGACCATGGAGGTCACCGCGGTGAAGGTCGAGGACGGCAAGCTGATCGCCGAACGCCCGGTCCTGCAGGACTCGGCGATCGTCGACGTCGGTTACGTCGGAGCGCCCGGAATCATCATCAGCCGGCTAAACGCCTTCGACATGAACGACGGCAGCGGCTCCGACGCCGAGGTCGTCGACGTCGAGGTCGAGCTGTCCGAGTGGTCCGGCAATGCCCGCATGGTCCAGCGCGGCGAGCAGCGCGGCGCCGACGTCAACATCGAGGACGCCGAGATCCTGGTCGGTGGCGGGCGGGGTCTCGGCGAGGCCGGGAACTTCAAGCTCGCCGAGGAGCTGGCCGCCGCGATGGGCGGCGCCGTCGCCGCGACGCGCGCCGTCGTCGATGCCGGCTGGTACCCGTACGCGGCCCAGATCGGCCAGACCGGCAAGACCGTCGCGCCGAAGCTCTACCTCGCGGTGGGCATCTCCGGAGCGATCCAGCACAAGGTCGGCATGCAGAACTCGGAGAACATCCTCGCGATCAACAAGGACCAGAACGCCCCGATCTTCGAGTTCTGCGACCTGGGCGTGGTCGGCGACCTCCACAAGATCATGCCGAAGCTGACCGAGGCCATCAAGGCGAAGAAGGCGGCTTAGCCCAGCATGTCCCCGCCGGCAGCGGCCGTCGAGCCGAAGGAGTTCCCGCCGCCGTTCGACGAGCGCAGCCTCGTGGTGGAGCCGACCGACCCGGAGGACGAGCGGATCGAGGTCGGCGTGGCGATCGTCGGGGGCGGTCCAGCGGGGCTGGCGTGCGCGAACCGCCTGCTCGACCTACTGGCGGACGAGCCCGAGCTGCTGGAGCGCCTCGGCGAGGTCCCTGTCGCGGTCGTCGAGAAGGGCAAGGTCTGCGGCGCCCACACGCTGAGCGGGGCGAACATGAACCCTTCGGCGATGAGGGACCTGTTCCCGGACCTCGATCCCTCCGACTGGCCGTTCGCCTACCAGGAGGTCACCAAGGACGCCGTCTACCTGCTCACGAAGAGGGCGGCGCTGCCCCTGAAGCCGATGCCGCCAAACTTCCGCAACCACGGCAACTACGTCATCTCGGTCTCCAAGCTCTCGCGCTTCCTCGCCGAGCAGGCCGAGGAAAAGGGCGCCTACATCCTCACCGAGACCGTCGCCGACAAGCTCCTGGTCGAGGATCGGATCGTCCGGGGCATACGCTCGGGCGATCGCGGCCGCGGCAAGGACGGCAAGGAGCTCGGGAACTTCGAGCCCGGCTCGGACGTGGTCGCCAGGGCCACGGTCCTCGCGGAGGGCACGCTCGGGCATCTCACCCAGGGCGCGCTCGACTACTTCGACCTCCACGGCCAGCTCCCGGTGCGCTGGGAGCTCGGCGTCAAGGAGGTGTGGAAGGTCGAGAAGCCGCTCGACCGGGTGATCCACACAATGGGCTGGCCGCTCCGCAAGGCCGCGAAGTGGAACGAGTTCGGAGGCAGCTTCATCTACCCGATGGGCGAGGACAAGCTCTGCATCGGGCTCGTGATCGGCCTCGACTACGCGGACTCCACGCTCTCCTGCCACGACCTCCTTCAGGAGCTGAAGACGCACCCGTTCGTCAAGGACATGCTCGAGGGCGGCGAGCGCGTCGCCTGGGGGGCCAAGACGATCCCCTCCGGCGGGTACTTCTCGATGCCGCGAAGCCTCAGCGTGCCCGGGATGGCGATCGCGGGCGACGCCGCGAGCATGGTCAACATCCCGACTCTCAAGGGCGTCCACTACGCGATGTACGCCGGCATGTACGCCGCCGAGGCGATCTTCGAGGCCCTGAAGAACGACAGCGTCAACCTCGACTCCTACGACGAGAAGGTCAAGAAGTCGGTGATCGAGAAGGACCTCTTCGACTCGCGCAACATGCGGTCGGTCTTCTCGAAGGGGTTCTTCGTCGGCGGCGCCCTGGCGAGCGCGATGACGGCGACGAAGGGCTTCTTCCCCGGGGGCAAGTGGGACTACGAGCCCGACACCGAGATCGAGATGGCGGACGGGGGCGCCGACGAGGCCTACCCCAAGCCCGACAACAAGCTCACCTTCAACAAGCTCGACTCGGTCTTCCTCTCGGGCAACGCGACCCGCGACGACGCCCCGAACCACGTCAAGATCCAGCAGCGCGTCCCGCTCGAGCTGGCGAAGACGTGGGTCAACCTCTGCCCGGCGCAGGTCTACGAGATCCCCGACGATCAGCTAAACGGCGACTCGCCCACGGTCGACGTCCACGTGACCGCGTCGAACTGCGTCCAGTGCGGCGCGATCAACGCCAAGGGTGGGCGCCTCACGATGCCCGAGGGCGGCGACGGGCCTCTCTACCAGGAGGTCTGACTTCGCGGCCCGGCCCACCGCGGTCGAGCTGCGTGACGGCTCCACGGCGCTGGTGCGCCCGGTGGACGCCGGCGACAAGGACGCGATCCGCAGTGCGTTCGAGCACCTGAGCGCGGAGTCGCGCTACAGCCGGTTCTTCGCGCTGATGGACACGCTGAGCGACGCTCAGCTCCGGTATCTGACCGAGGTCGACCATCGCGACCACGAGGCTCTGATCGCGTATGACCCCGACACCGGCAGGGGCATCGCGGCGGCACGCTTCGTGCGCTCTGCCCAGGACTCGCGAGTTGCGGAGGCGGCCGTCGTCGTCGACGACGATTGGCAGGGCAAGGGCCTCGGGACCGCGCTTTCCAGGCTCCTGGCAGACCGCGCCCGCGAGGAGGGCGTCGAGCGCTTCGACGCGACGCTCCTGGCGGCCAACGCCAAGATGCTCCACCTGCTCGAAGCGCTTGGGCCTTTTCAGGTGGTCGGTCGCGAGGGCCCGACCGTCGACATCCAGGTCGAGCTGCCGAAGCGGGGCGCCGGCGAGCAGATGCGCAGCGTGCTGCGGGCCGTGGCCCGGGGCGTCGCGGAGCTCGCGCCGCCGCGCGAGTCGGGGGATTAGCTGCCGATTGCGATGAGGTTGCGCTTGTCCTCGCTGTGGTAGGCGAAGGCGTGCGCGGCAAGCTCGGGGTTGGCGATCAGCATGCGCGTGAAGGCCTGCACGACCTTCGGATCGAACTGCTTGCCCGAGTAGCGTTGGAGCTCGGCAAGCGCGTCGGCGTCGGACTGCTGCTGGCGGTATGGCCGTTTGCCGGTGATCGCGTGGAATGCATCGCACGCGGCGATGATTCGCGCGGCGAGCGGGATCCGCTCGCCGACCAGGCCGTCCGGGTACCCGGAGCCGTCCCAGCGCTCGTGGGTCGCCCGAACGATCCGCGCAACCGGCGCGAGCGCCGGCGCGGAGGACAGGATCCGCGAGCCCAGGATCGTGTGCTGGCGCATGAGCTCCCACTCGTGTTCGTCCAGTGATCCGGGTTTCGAGAGGATCGCTTCGGGGATCGCCACCTTGCCGATGTCGTGGAGCTCGGCGGCCTGGGCGAGGGTGGACAGCTCGGTGGAGCTGAGGTTGAGCTCCTCGCCGACGCCGACGGCGAGCTCGCGCATCAGGACGGTGTGCTCGCGGACCTCCGGCTGGCGCTCGAAGAGCGCACGCAGGAGCACGGCCTTCGCCTGCCCGCCTGCCGAAACGCGGCGGAAGTCCTTCTGCTGGTACATGCGCTGGTCGCAGATCTGCAGCGCCGCGCTCAGCGTCGTCGCCTCCTCGGGAATCCGGGCGGACCCGAACGACGCTCCGATGTCAAACCCCTCGCCTCGATCGCTCAGCGCCGAGGCGCAGGCGTCGATCGAATGGTCCCCGGCCGCCAGCGGGAGGAGCGCGCAGAACTCGTCGCCCCCGACGCGATAGGCCTGGCCGCCCGCGTTCCGCGCGCTGACGGCAAGCCGCCGCGCAAGGCGCGCCAGGAGAAGGTCGCCGGCAGGGTGCCCGAACGTCTCGTTGTAGATCTTGAAGCCGTCGAGGTCGAAGAGCGTCAGCCTCCTTCGCTCGGGCGCATCGAGGCCGGGGGCTCCGAAGTCCAGCTCGAGTCGCAGGCGGTTCCCGAGGCCCGTGAGCTCGTCGCTCCTGGTCAGCTCGAGAAGGTGCTGGTTCTCGATCAGGCTGGCGATCAGCCGGAGCACGACCAGCCCGAGCGCAGTCCAGGCGAGGAACTCCGCCAGCTGCACGCCGCCGAAGATGTGCTGATAGCCGCGGAGGCTGAGGGCGGCGGCCGCGAACGCGGCCGGAGCGGCGACGACGAGCCAGCCCTGAGTCGCCCGGTCGCGGGGGCGGACCATCGGCCGGCACGCCGCCCAGGCCGCCAGCACTGCCGCGGCGGGCCACAGGGCGTCGAGAGTAGTTCCGGGGGAGAAGCTCGACGAGACGGACTGGTACGAGTAGATCGCGTCGGCCGCGGCGGCAAGCCCCAGCCCGAGCAGCAGGAGCCCCCAGGTCCGTCCCGGTCTCCAGCCGGTGACGACCAGCGCAGCTGCGACGAACGCGAGCAGGATCGTGTCGCCCAGCGGGTAGACGAGCGTTGAGACGTTGCCGAAGACGTCGCCGCCGAGGCGGTCGAGCGCCGGGCCCAGGACGAACTGCGTGGCGATCGCTGCGGTGACTGCGGCGCCGATCAGCCCGTCGATCCAGACGGCGCGCGGGACGTCATGCGTGGAGCGGCGCAGCAGTTGGACGAGGCCCGCGCAGACGAGCGGGTAGTAGCTCAGGTAGAGGATGTCGGCGACGGAGAACGAGGGCGGGTTGCCAAGATCGGTGCCGGCGACGTCAGAGTAGACCGAGCCCGCGCACCACACGAGCAGGCCGGCGCCGATGAGAGCCCACGCCAGCCGCTCTTCGCGCGAGGCCGCGGCGCGCCAGATGCAGACCAGCCCACCGCCGACCATCACGGCGTCGAACAGCCAGTCGAAGAGGGTCTGCGAGCCGCCAAGCCCGAGCACCGTGTGAGCGGCCAGGAGCACCAGGCCGGCGACGAGCGCGAGGATGCCCAGTTCGGCGCGCGAAAGGCGCCGGCGTGCCAACGCCGCCCTCACCGGGGCACGGGTACTCCGCGCGAATGTCCGCATGCCTCTTTCATCGGTCGCAGGCGTCGCGCGCTTTAAGGCTGAGCGCGCGAAACCCGGGCCGTTACAGAGGGCTGCTTTCCGGTCGCGCTGCCTGGCGTGAGGCGCGGTCGGCG
>JAWVFM010000095.1:0-9742 GCA_033856015.1 Solirubrobacterales bacterium | reverse complement strand
GCTGGCCTCCACGAACAGAACCTCGCCTCCCACCGGGGTCCAGGCGAGGCCGGTGGCGACGCCGGGGTCTCGGGTGCGCCGCCGCTGCTCGGCGAAGTGGCGGCGGCGGCCGAGGAGCTCGCGCGCGCGCCTTGCCGAGATCGTCGCCTTGCCCCTCTGCCGTCGCTCGGCGACGTCGCGGGCGACCTTCCGGCAGACCGACCCGATCTCGCGCTCGAGGTTCCTCACCCCTGCCTCGCGGGTGTACTCGTCGACGATGGCCCGAAGCGCCGCGTCCGCGAACGAGATCTGGCCGCGCCGCAGGCCGTTGGCCTCGATCTGTCGCGGGACCAGGTAGCGCTTGGCGATGTGGACCTTCTCGTCGAGCGTGTAGCCGGCGAGCTGGATGACCTCCATGCGGTCCTGGAGCGGGCCCGGAATGGTCTCGAGGGTGTTCGCCGTGGTGATGAACATCACCTCGGAGAGGTCGAAGGGCACGTCGAGGTAGTGGTCGCGAAACGAGTTGTTCTGGGCCGGGTCGAGGACCTCCAGCATGGCGCTCGAGGGATCGCCCCGGAAGTCGGCGCCCATCTTGTCGAGCTCGTCGATCATGAACACGGGGTTGCGTGAGCCGGCGTCCCGAAGGGCGCGCACGATCGTGCCGGGCATCGCGCCGATGTAGGTCCGGCGATGGCCGCGGATCTCCGCCTCGTCGCGCACGCCGCCCACGGAGATCCGCTCGAACTCCCGCCCGAGCGCCCTCGCGATCGACTTCCCGAGGCTGGTCTTGCCGACGCCCGGCGGGCCCACGAAGCAGAGGATCGGGCCCTGGTCGGCCCAGGCGCCGTCCGCGCTCGGCCTCGCGGCTGCCGAGCGCTTCTTCAGCGTGCGGACGCTGAGGTACTCGAGGATCCTGTCCTTCACCTTCTCGAGGTCGTAGTGGTCGGCGTCGAGCACCTCGCGGGCGTGGGCGAGGTCCAGGTTGTCCTCGGTGCGTGCGCCCCACGGCAGGTCCACGAGCCATTCGACGTAGGTGCGGATCACGCCGTACTCGGCAGCAGCAGGCGGCAGCCGCTCGAGGCGCCCGAGCTCGCGGTCGGCCTGCTTGCGTGCCTGCTCGGGAAGCGCGGCCGCCTCGACGCGCTCGCGCAGCTCGTTGAGCTCGGCCTGCTGTTCGTCCTCCTCGCCGAGCTCGGCCTGGATCGCCTTCAGCTGCTCGCGCAGGTAGTACTCGCGCTGGCCCTTGCCCATCTCCGACTCCACCTGAGACTGGATCTCGGAGCCGAGCTGGATCACCTCGAGCTCGCGGGCCAGGATCTCCGAGAGCCGACGGAGGCGGCGACCGACGTCGGCCTCCTCCAGGAGCTCCTGCTTCTCCGTGCTCGGGATCCGCAGGGCGCCGGCGATCAGGTGGGCGAGCGCCGAGGGCTCGTCGATGTTCGCGACTGCGAGCTGGAGCTCCTCGGGCAGGTACGGGATCTGCTCGATGATCCCCGAGAAAGTCCGCTGGACGTTCTGCGTCAGCGCCTCGAGCTCGGGCGACGGCGCCAGCTCGTCCGGCATCGGCTCGATGCGGGCCAGGAGGTACGGCTCCTCGGAGATGTAGTCGACGATCCGCACCCGCTCCAGCCCCTGGACGAGGATCCGAACCGTGCCGTCCGGCACCTTGAGCATGCGCGCCACGACTCCCGCCACGCCGACCGTGTAGAGGTCGTCGGCGGCCGGCTCGTCGAGCTCGGGGTCGCGGGACGCGACCATCACCAGCATCCGCTCGCCGGAGAGGACGTCGTTGACGAGGCGCATCGAGCGCTCCTGGCCCACCGCGAGCGGGGTGAGCGTGTCCGGGTAGGTGACCATGTCGCGCAGCGGCAGCACCGGGAGGGCGTGCGGCAGTGGCTGGTCCTGGGACGGCAGGACCGACGCGTCGAGCTCCGGCGCCTCGATGACCTCGATCTCAGACATCGCCGCTCGAGGCAGGGTCGATCGGCACTCGCGTGGTCACCTCATCGGGCCGGCGCAGCGGCAACTCGACACGCAGCACGCCGTCCTCGAAGGTGGCGCGGGCGTCCTCGGCCACCACGTCGGCGCCCAGCCGGACGGTCCGCCGGAAGGGCCCGGCCTCGATCTCGACCTGCTGGTAGACGCGGCCGGCGGTCTCCTGGATCGGCCGCTCCCCCGTGATCACGAGCTCACGTCCCGCGATCTCCAGGTTGACGCTCTCGAGCTTCACTCCCGCGAGCTCCGCCTTGACGACCGCCTTCGGACCGTCGTCGTCGTAGTAGTAGAGGTCGACCTTCGGCGAGAAGCCGGCCTGGGCCCGCACGCCGCCGCCCGTTCCGGCCCCCCACACGTCGCTGAAGAGCTCGTCCATCTCGCGGCGGACGCGCTCGAAGTTCAGGAGCAGATCGCGCTGCCTGGCCATGCCCGGAATCTAGATGACCAGCGGGGTGGGACCGTGGTCAGACCTCGAAGACCGAGCCCTCGTGGGCCATCTCGACCAAGCCGTCGAAGGTCGCCTCCCCCTGCTTGCGGGCCCAGGTGTGGTCCAGCTCGTCGGAGATGTGCGTGAGGACGCAGCGCTTTGCCCCTGCACGGCGGGCATGCTCGCCGGCTTCGGCGGGCGTCAGGTGGCCCCGGATCCCGGTGCGCTCCGGCCGCGGGAGCGTGCCCTCGATCAGCAGGAGGCTCGTGCCCTTGGCGATCTCGACCAGCTCGTCGTTCGGCCGGCAGTCCGCGCTGAAGGTGAACCGGCTGCGATCGGCGCGGGAGCGGATGTCGACGGCGTACGTCGTGATGAAATGCGGCACCTCGCGGAAGCGGATCTCGAACGAGCCGATCCGCGCCTTCGCGTCGGGGTCGTACTCGGAGAGCTCGAAGGCGGTTTCGATCAGGTCCTCGTTCCCCCAGGTTCCGACGATCCGCCGAAATGCGTCGATGGCGCCGGGCGGCGCGAGGAGCTTTGGCCGCGCGGGCGAGTCCGTCCCCGGCCACGGCGGCACCGGGACCGGCTGCTGGCGGGGCGCGTAGGTGAGCGCGTAGGAGTAGGGGACGAGGTCGAGCATGTGGTCGGCGTGCAGGTGCGTGATGAGGACGCCGTCCAGGTCCGTGTAGTCGATGTGCTTGCGGAGCTTGCCGAAGACGCCGTTGCCGCAGTCCAGGAGAAATGACGTCTCGGAGTCCTGGACGAGGTAGCCGCTGCACGCCCCGTCGACGTCCTGCCATGCCGGGGACTTCCCCAGAACCGTGATCCGCATCGGCTGAATCTAGCCCTGCCACCGCGCGGGCGCCGCAGCTTCGCGCCCAGCCCCGAAAAGCCGGGGGCGCCGTTATCTTCAACCGATGACCCAAACGTGCGCGCGGTGTGGCCAGGAGGTGAGCGGCGAAGACCGCTTTTGCTCCACGTGCGGGGCACCGCTCGCGAGCCCCGCGGGAGCGGAGCGCAAGATCGCGACGATGCTCTTCGCCGACATCGTCGGCTCCACTCTGCTGGCCGCCGGCGCCGACCCGGAGCAGCTGCGCGGCCACCTCGCGCCATTCTTCGAGCTCAGCCGGGTCGTGATCGCCGAGCACGGCGGGACCGTCGAGAAGTACATCGGCGACGCGGTCATGGCCGTCTTCGGGGTGCCCCAGGCGCACGGCGACGATCCCGACCGGGCGATTGCCGCGGGCCTGGGGATGGTGATAGGACTCGCCGAGCGAGGCATCGAGATCCGCGTCGGGATCGAGACTGGCGAGGTCCTCGCCATCGACGCCGGCGGCGACCTCGCGATCACCGGCGAGGCCGTGAACGCGGCCGCGCGGCTGCAGACGGCCGCCAACCCGGGCGAGGTCCTCGTCGGCCGGCGCGCCGCCCGCTCGGTTCGACGGGCCCAGCTCGCCGGCCCGCGCGACATCGAGGCGAAGGGCTTCCCCGACCCGCTCAAGGCCTGGCACGCGACCGGCCTGCTCGACGAGGCCGAGCCGACGGCGTCGCCCTTCCTCGGCCGTGACGACGACCTCGAGCTCCTGAGGCTGGTCTACAGACGGGCGCTGCGCGAGCGGGTCCCCGAGCTGGTCACGATCGCCGGCGAGGCCGGGATCGGCAAGACGCGACTCGCCAGCGAGCTCTTCGCCTCCCTGCGCGAGACCGAGCCGGCGCCCACGGTCCTGGTCGGGCGCAACCCGCCGTACGGGCGCGGCATCGCGCTCTGGGCGCTCGGCGAGATCCTCAGGTCGGCAGCGGGCGCCGGCCCCGACGACTCGGTGGCCGAGGTTCGCGACGCACTGGCGCGCCGCCTGACGGAGCTGGGCGCCGACGACGCGGACTCGGTCGCGGACGGTCTGGCGGCTGCGCTCGGTGGCGCCGAGGAGGGCAACGTCGAGGAGCAGCTCAAGCACAGCTGGCGCCGGCTGGTGGCGCTCCTTGCGCGCGAGAGCCCGCTGATCATCGGGATCGACGACGCCCACTGGGCGGACGATGGCCTGCTCGACCTCGTGGAGGAGGCCGCCTTTCGGCTGGAGGACGCCCCCGTCCTGCTGCTCTGCACCAGCCGTCCCGAGCTGCTCGACAGGCGGCCGACGTTCGGGCGCGGCGCTCGCAACGTCACCCAGATCGAGCTGCGCCCCCTGCGCAGCGACGCGATCACGGAGCTCGCAGCCGTCCTTCTCAATTCCGACTCGACCGAGCTCGCCGAAGGCGTGGCCCGGGCTTCCGGCGGCAACCCCTTCTTCGCGGAGGAGGTCGCCTGCCGCTTCACCGAGGACCCCGCCCACGGCAACGGCCACCCCCAGCCCGGCAACGGCATGCCGGAGACCGTGCAGGCGGCCATCGCCGCACGCCTCGATCTGCTGCCCGGCGACCAGAAGCGCACGGTCCAGCACGCCGCCGTGCTGGGTCACGCCTTCCTGGCCGATGCGCTCGCCGACCTGATGGATGCACCGGTCGACAGCGTGCTCGCCGAGCTCAGCCGCAAGTCCCTCTTCACCGAGCGCGTCGCCGAGGGCGGCGGGCGCTTCGCCTTCCGCCATCAGCTCATCCGCGACGTCGCCTACTCATCGCTACCCCGGGCACAGCGCGCGGCGCTCCATGCGCGGGCGGCGGACGGGATCGCCGGGCGCGCCGGCGCGCGCTACCCCGAGCTGGCCGAGCTGGTCGCCTACCACCGTATGGAGGCCTCCAGCCAGGACCCGTCCCCCAAGCACGCCGAGTCCGCCTGGCACGCCAGTATCGAGGCGGCCAACGTGGTCGCGCGCCGCGGCGCCTCGGGCCGCGCGCAGGAGCTCTTCGAGCAGGCCGTCGCGCTGGCGCCGAGCGATCTCGACCGCCTCACCGCGCTGCGCGCCGCGGGCCACATCGCCATCCGCCGCTTCCGTGGCGACGAGGCGCTGCGCCTCGCCCGAGAGGAGGCCCGGCTCGCCGAGGCGGCCGGCGAGGACGCCTCGGCGGCCCGCGCCTACAGCCAGGCGGTGGAGATTGCGGCACGGATGGGGGGCATCACGGGTGATGTACCCCTGAAGGAGCTCGACGCGATGCTGGCTCGCGCCGAGGAGCTCGCCGACCCGGACGATCTGGAGACGCAGACGCAGATCCGCCTCGACCACGCATGGGTTGCCTGGCGAGGGGGCCGCTCGGGCGAGATGGAGGCGCCGGCCCGCGAGGCGCTCGAGATGGCCCGCAGGCTCGGGACCGTGACGATTCTCTCGAGCGCCCTCGATGCCGCGACCGCCGTGGAGTGGGGCGGCTATCGATACCAAAGCGCTCTGGAAACGACGAGGGAGCGGTTCGAGCTCCTGGAAAACACGACCGAGGGGTCGATCGCGCTGGAGGTCGAGCGCAGCGACGCGCGGCACATGATGATCGAGTCGATGCTCTGGACCGGCGACTTCCAGGAGGCAATGGAGCACGCGACCAAGGCGCGCGAGGCGGACCTGTCGCGTGGCGTCCTCTACTCGGCCTGGGGCCGGGCCCTGATACCGAGCTACTTTCTCGGCGAGTGGGACGCGACCGTCGAAATGGCCATCAAGGTCCGCGAGGCGTGGGCGGCGGAGAACCGCCCCCCGGTCGCGGTCCTCGCCTCTGCCCTCGCGGCCGCAGCGGCGATCTACGAATTCCGAGGCGAAACGAGCAAGGCGAGCGATTGGTGGGACTTCGCCGAGGGCGTCCTGCCGTCGATCGACGGCCAGACACAGCGCGACGGCCTCGAGATGCTTCGAGCCCAGGCGCTGCTGCACCGCGGCCGGAACGACGAAGCGCTCGAGGCCGTCTCGCAGCTGCCCGAGAAATGGTCCTGGTGGGGCGGGCACTTCGCGGCCACCCGCCTCGAGGCGCTCGCGCTCACCGGCAGTGATGAGTACGAGACGGCGCGACCGATCAGCGAGACCATGGCCGGCGACAGCCGCTACCTGCACGCCATCCTGGCGCGCGCCAGGGGCATCCGCGAAGACGACCCCGACGCGATCCGCGCGTCCGTCGCGGTCCTCGACGGGTGCGCTGCCCGCTACCAGGCCGCACGGAGTCGTTACCTGCTCGGTGGCTCCGAGCGAGACCGGGCGCTCGAGGTGTTCGCGGAGCTCCGCGCCGTCCCGGCGGACGAGGACTAGGTTTCGCGAGCTTCAGCTTCGCGGAGGCGCTTGGCGAGCGTCTCCATGATCGCCCAGGCCGCATCCGGATGCTCGCCGACGAACGCCTTGAACTCCCACGCGGCGATCCCGCGGCAGCGAAGGTCCGTGGCGGCGACCACCGTCGCCGAGCGCGGGCCGTCGTCGATCAGGGCGATCTCGCCGAAGTAGTCGCCGGGGCCGAGCGTGCGGACCTGGCTGCCGGCGACGCTGACGTTGGCGTCGCCCGACTCGATCAGCCAGAAGCCGGCGCCGCCGCGACCCTCCTCGAGGGCGGTCTCGCCCTCCGCGAAGGTCCGCTCCGACATGCGATCGACCAGCTTCGCGAGCGCCTTCGGCTGGACGCCCGCGAACAACGGCACGCGGCTCAGCATCTCAAGCGCGTCGCTCATCGCCTCCGCCTCAGGGGTCGCCTCATGGCCGGGGATCCTATTCGCAGGGCTCGCCGGGATCAAGCGCCGGCGAGCTGTACGTCGCCGTCGCTGCGCGGCAGGAGCGCGGGCTGGAGGGGAGGCACGAGGCCGTTGGGCCCGTCGGCCCGAAACGTGGAGCACGGGGCGTCCAGGTTCAGGGCGCAGAGCATGCGGCGATGGAAGAAGCAGTCGCGGCAGCTCGGCTCCCCCTTGCGAGCGTGATGCTGCTCGCGCCGCGTGAGGCCGATGGCGTCGGCGATCTCTGTTGGGGGGCGCTGGACCTCGATCAACTTGCTGGATCTCCTCTGGACGGGCGGTGGGGACGGGACAACCTGGACGGCTTGCGGAGCATGGCAACCAGCGCCGGCGAGCGTGAGAGGGATTTGCGCAAATCGCCGCTACTTCGTTAACGGCCGGTGACGCGAAATCGCGGCCTTTGCGAGAAACCAGGTTTCAGCCCACGCCGGTTAGGGTGCCCTAATGCGCCTGGCCTCCCGTCTCCCGCGCCGTTAGAATCCGCGTCAATGTCCCAGGAGCGCTCCTCACGACTCAGCGCATCGCCACCGCTCTTCGAGAGCCGGTTCCTCGACTTCTTCTCGAGGATCCACCCCTCGGTGCCGGCGATCATCTTCGGCCCGGTCGTCGTCGCCGGCGTCTGGCTCGGCGCCGACCGCGGGTACGCGGCCGGCAAGGTCGCGCTCCTCGTCGGCCTTGGCCTGTTCGTCTGGACGCTCACCGAGTACTGGCTGCACCGCCTGGTCTTCCACTGGGAGCCGGACCACCCGATCGGCGCCAGGCTTCACTTCATCATCCACGGCGTCCACCACGACCACCCCAACGATCGCCTGCGGCTCGTCATGCCGCCGGGTGCGAGCGTTCCGCTGGCCGCACTCTTCTTCGGGCTCTTCATCCTCGTCTTTGGGACGCCCGCCGCGTACCCCACCTTTTCGGGCTTCATCCTCGGTTACCTCGCGTACGACTACACGCACTATCACGTCCACCATCACGTACCGCGCACGAAATTCGGTAAGCGGCTTCGCGAACAGCACATGCGCCACCATTTCCAGGACCACCGTTTCGGCTACGGGGTTTCCTCACCACTTTGGGATGTGGTTTTCGGAACCCTGCCGCGCCACCGCCGCGGCGAGTAGTGCCTGAGGGCCCAGCCGGGCCCGGCCACACACACCTCACTGTTTAGGGTTCAGTGTTACTGTGCTGAGAAACCCTCAATACACGGAAGGCAACTACACGTGGCGAATATTAATAATGCGGTCGACCAGGCCGCAGGAATTCTCAAGGAGCGCATCTCCGAGCTCGAGAGTGAGCTCGCAAAGCTTCAGCGCGCTCTGGCAAGCCTCACGGACGGCCGCGAGGGCCGGCGCGGGCCCGGCCGGCCGCGGGGGCGCTCAACCGCCTCACGGTCCAGCGCCGCGCCCCGGCGCCGCCGCCGCCGCGGCGGAACCCGCGCGGACCAGGCGGTGAAGCTGATCGCGGCGAAGCCCGGCATCTCGGCATCCGAGGTCGCCAAGGAGATGAAGATCAAGCCGAACTACCTCTACCGGGTGCTCGGCGACCTCCAGAAGGAGGGCCGGGTGAAGAAGTCCGGCCGCTCCTACACCGCGACCTAGATTCACCGAGTGGAGAAAAACGACGTCCAGGTCGACGTCTTTCTCCACTCGGCGGGACGGGGGGCTAGACCAGGCCCAGGCCGGCGACCGCTTCGCGCTCGGAGCGGAGCTCGGCGACGGTCGCGTCGATCCGCTCCCGGGAGAAGTCCGGGACCTCGAGGCCCTCGACGATCTCGTACTCACCGCCTGAACAGGTGCAGGGGTGGCCGGAGATGACGCCGGCCTCGATGCCGTAGGCACCCGTCGCCGGGATCCCCATCGAGACCCAGTCGCCGTCGGCGGTCCCGAGCACCCAGTCGTGCACGTGATCCATCGCTGCGTTCGCGGCGGAGGCGGCGCTCGAGGCACCGCGGGCGTCGATCACCGCCGCGCCGCGCTTGGCGACCGTCGGGATGAACTCATCCGCGATCCAGGCCTCGTCGCCGACGGCGTCCCAGGCTGAGGAACCGCGGACCTTCGCGTTCACCAGATCGGGGTACTGCGTCGTGGAGTGGTTGCCCCAGATCGTCATGTTCGTGATCTCGGAGACCTCCGCCCCGGTCCGCTTCGCGAGCTGAGCCACCGCCCGGTTGTGGTCGAGCCGGACCATCGCGGTGAAGCGCTCCGGCGGCACGTCGGGCGCGTTCGACATCGCGATCAGCGCGTTGGTGTTGGCGGGGTTCCCGACCACGAGGACCCTGATGTCGTCGGCGGCGCCGGCGTTGATCGCCTCGCCCTGCGGCTTGAAGATGCCGCCGTTGGCCTCGAGCAGGTCGGAGCGCTCCATGCCCGGGCCGCGCGGGCGGGCGCCGACGAGGAGGCCGACGTTGGCGCCGTCGAACGCTGCCTTCGGGTCGTCGTGGATGTCGATGGCGGCGAGCAGCGGGAAGGCGCAGTCGTCGAGCTCCATCGCCGTTCCCTCGGCCGCCTTGACGGCGTCCGGGATCTCCAAGAGGTTGAGGTGCACCTTCGTGTCGGGGCCGAGCATCTCGCCGCTGGCGATCCGAAAGAGGATCGCGTAGCCGATCTGCCCGGCGGCGCCGGTGACGGTGACCTTGACGGGGGTTTCACTCACGGATATCGGTTCTCCTAGCTAAGTGGTTTGGTGAGAGAGGACGCTACGACATCGCCGCGTCGAGGTTGGCG
>JAWVFM010000094.1:0-3236 GCA_033856015.1 Solirubrobacterales bacterium | reverse complement strand
GCGAAAACGTGGTGGTAAGGGAAACGATCGATCGCGCATCGGTGCGTCGGTGCGTCGGGTGGGCGTGCGGTGCGCGTCGGCATCCGATCATCCGGCGGTGAGCGTGTGATCAGGAGTCGCAGATCGGCTCGGTATCGGCGCTGTCTGTGCGAAGTTCGTCGTCGAGGGCGCGGAGGCCCGTGACGAAGTCGTCACGTTGCTGTGGGGTGAGGCGCGCGAGGGTACGGGCGAAGGGGGCCGTTATCGACTTGTGCCAGGTTTCGATATCGGCGCGGTGCGGCTCAACGATGCTGACGATGGTGCGCCGACGGTCGGCGGGGTCCTGGCGGCGCTCGACGAAACCGGCGTGGTCGAGTTCGGCTACCAGGCCGCTGACTGTCGTGAGCGTGACCTCGAAGCGCGTAGCGATCTCGCCGACGGTCATCGGGCCCGAGAGCAGGAGGGCAAGGACGCGCTTGTGGCGCCCGGCGAGGCGCTGGCCGCGCATGAGGTCGTCGCTCTCTCCCCTAAGAGCCTGCATGCCGCGCATGACGCGCCCCAGGAGCGACACGAACTCGTTCAGATCCTCGACCGGAGAGTCATCGGCGTGCGCTTTGCCGAGGGGAGGCGCATCGCGATCATCTATTTGCATTGGGACTCCAAATAGTTTAGGTTGCGAATCAATCATAGCAGGCTCGTCCAACCCAAGGAGTCCTCGTGAAAGGCCTCGCCCATTGGAGCATCGACCACCGCCGCCTCGTGCTTGTGCTCTGGGTCGCGCTGGTTGTCGGCGTCTATGGAACCTCGACGGTGATCGGCAGCCGCACGTCGAATAACTTCTCTCTGCCCAACACGGGATCCCAGCAGGCCACCAATCTGCTCAAGCAGAGCGATCCCGCGCAGGCGGGCGATTCCGACCAGATCGTTCTGCACGCCAGGCGCGGCAAACTCACCTCCCCCTCGGTGCGCGCGGCCGTCCAGTCGATGCTCGACCGCGTTACCAGGCTGCCGCACGTCAGCAGCGTGACCAGCCCTTACGGCGCAAGCCACGCGGCGTCGACGATCTCGCGTGACGGGACGATCGGATTCGCTACCGTCAACTTCGATCAGGACGCCCAAAACGTGCCCAAAGCGGCCGTAACGCGGGTCATCAAGACCGCACAGAACATCCGCTCGCCGAGCCTGCAGGTCGAGCTCGGTGGTCGGGCGATCGAGCAGGCCCAGAACGGCTCGCTTGGTCCCGTGACGCTGGTCGGGCTGGCCGCTGCGGTCATCATCTTGCTGCTCAGTTTCGGCTCCTTCTACGCCATGGGCCTGCCGATCGTGACCGCGCTCTTTGGCCTCGGCACCGGCCTCGGCCTGATTGCGTTCGCCAGCCGCGTGCTTGACATGGCTGACTTCTCATCGCAGCTGGCACTGATGATCGGCCTGGGCGTCGGCATCGACTACGCCCTCTTCATTGTCACCCGCTACCGCGACGCCTACCGCGACAACGGCGGCAGCATCACCGCCGCTGTGGAGACCGCGATGGACACCGCTGGCCGCGCTGTCGTGTTCGCAGGCACCACCGTCGTGATCGCGCTGCTGGGCATGTTTGCCCTCGGCATCAGCCTGCTCAACGGCGCCGCGGTGGCGGCTGCGATCGGCGTGCTGCTCGTACTCGCCGCCTCGATCACGCTGCTGCCGGCACTTCTGACCTGCTTCGGTCGCAGAATCGGAAGCCGTGGGCTCCGGCTGCGGCGGCGCAGCGCCGTAGCGTCCCGCGCCGGCTTCTGGGCGCGATGGGTCGAAGCCATTCAACGACGCCCCTGGCTTGCCGCGGTCGCCTCCAGCACGCTGCTCCTCGCCCTGGCTGCGCCCGCGCTCGGCCTCCGGCTGGGATCCAGCGACGCCGGCAACGACGCCACCACGACCACGACACGCCAGGCCTACGATCTACTCGCACGCGGCTTCGGGAAAGGCGTCAACGGCCCGCTGCTGGTCGTCGCCCAAGTCCCCAAGACTCACAGCGGCGCCACCGCGAAGCAACTAGCTACGGCACTTCGGCAGACCCCCGGTGTCACCTCAGTCGCAGCGCCCCAGCTCAACCCGGCCGGCGACACAGCGACGGTGCTCGTCTACCCCACCTCCGCACCACAGAGCCAGGCCACCACAACCCTCGTCAAGCATCTCCGCAACGACGTCATCCCGCCTGTCGCCCGAGCTACCCACAGCAGCGTTTACGTGGGCGGAGCGACCGCCACCGACGTCGACTTCGCCGCGGTGCTCTCGAGCAAACTGCCGCTCTTCATCGGCATCGTCATCCTACTCTCCGCACTCCTGCTGCTCGTCGTGTTCCGCTCACTGCTGATCCCACTCCAGGCCGCCGCCATGAACCTGCTCTCCTTCGGCGCCTCGCTGGGAGTCATCCAGGCGGTCTTCGAGCGCGGTTGGGGCGGCAGTCTCTTCGGCGCCCAACCCGGCCCGATCGAGGCATTTGTACCGGTGATGATGTTCGCCATCGCCTTCGGCCTCTCGATGGACTACGAGGTTTTCCTGGTCTCCCGCATCCACGAGGAATGGCAAAACCGCCGTGACCCATCCGCCGCCGTCCACGAGGGCCTCGCCCGCACCGGCCGTGTGATCACAGCGGCCGCAGCCGTCATGGTCGCCGTCTTCGCCTCCTTCATGTTCAGCGGTGAGCGCGTACTCGAACTCTTCGGCCTCGGCCTAGCCAGCGCCATCCTGCTCGACGCCATCGTCATCCGCCTGATCCTGCTCCCCGCCGTGTTCGAACTGCTCGGCCGCCATAGCTGGTACTTCCCCAACTGGCTCGACCGCCGTCTCCCACGCCTCGCCATCGAACCCAACCATCAGCCCACTACCCCAACCCCCGAGCTAGAACTGGTGACCTAGCCCCAAGGTGGCGAGATTGCTCTTGACCTGGTCTGGTTGACAGTGTCAATCAGACCCGGTCGAGAGCAACTCCACTCACCATCACGAGATCGTTCGCGCGAGCGAACCGATCAACGCCGGCCTGACCGTCCTCGCCCGGTGCAGAGCGACCTCACCTTGCCTGCGGGCTGACCGGACCACACCGCCTCCAGTACCAGGAGATCCGCCATGAATCCTGCCGCCCCAGCCTCCGCACGCACACTCGAGCGCGGCCACCAGCACCGCGCCCAGTCCCCGGCCGCGTACGACCTGATCGCGATCGGATCGGGACCCGCTGGGCAGCGAGCCGCCGTGCAGGCGGCCAAGCTGGGGCGGCACACGGC
>JAWVFM010000093.1:0-3837 GCA_033856015.1 Solirubrobacterales bacterium | reverse complement strand
TCTCGGACAACCAGCCGATGGCGACTTCGCTAGTTCTGCTGGTGAACGAGCTGCCGTCCGCCCGCGACGCAAATGCTGAAAGGCGTGCCCTTCACGCCGTCAACGTGCTTCTTGCTCTCGTCCTTGCAAGCGGTGCGGGGGTTGGCGGCCTTGCCGTGGTCGAGCTTGGCCATGGCCGTGACGCAGAGCGAGAACGGCGTGCTCTTCTGCCCGTCCACGTGCTTCTTGCTCTCCGCCTGGCAGTACTTGCCGTAGGCCTGAGCATTGGCTGACCCACCGCCCGTGGCCAGCGCCGACGCCGGCGCGATCGAGAGGGCCAGGACTCCGGCGAATGCTGCGAGCTTCGAATGCTTCTTCAACTTGTCTCCTTCGGCTTCGGGGTGGAGCCCCGCTTTTTCCCTGTCTGGAGGCACAACGGGCTGAAGGGCGCGATGTCAGAGAATTCCCGGCGAGACTGGACGGATGGCCGATCCGCTTCGGACTAGCGCGAAATGCGCTACAGCCCGACGCATGCCCGCGACGGTTGTCGTTTGCGGTGGCCTGGGTGGCGGATCGGCCATCTAGTATCGGCTCGATGCGCCTGCTCGCCTTCAGCGACCTCCATTGCGACATCGCCCAGGCTGCCCTGCTCGTCGACAAGAGCGCCAAGGCCGACGCCGTGGTGGCGGTCGGCGACCTGGCGACCGTGCACCGCGGCCTCGACCGGACGATCACGGCGCTCGCTGCGATCAAGCTCCCCACCCTGCTCGTGCCCGGCAACAACGAGACTGCGGACGCGCTCCGGGCTTCGGCGGAGAACTGGGACTCGGCCACCGTGCTGCACGGGGAGAGCGCGAACATCGACGGCATCGAGTTCTTCGGGCTCGGCGCCGGCATCCCGACCACGCCCTGGGATTGGAGCTTCGACCTCGACGAGGACGAGGCGCGCGAGGCGCTGGAGCCCTGCCCGGACGGCGCCGTGCTCCTCGTCCACTCGCCGCCGTTCGGCCACGTGGACTCGCCTGCAGGCGGCGGTCACCTGGGCAGCCAGGCCATCCTGGAGGCGGTCGAGGCGCACGCCCCGCCGCTCGTCCTTTGCGGCCACATTCACGAGAGCTGGGGACATGAATCCAAGGCCGGATCGAGCCGGGTGATGAACCTTGGCCCGTGGGGGAGCCTGGTCGACGTCTGACCGGCCCGCGGCGGGCAGAGGCCGTAACTTCCTGCTTCCGTGAGCGGCAACGTCATCACCGAGACCCTGCTCGCCTACGCGTTCGACGGCCAGGTGGAGACGGCGCGCGTCGAGGCGGCGCTCGCTCGCGTCGGCACCCACTATTCCCCCCAGCTCAGCGAGCCACCACCGCTGCGGACGAGCATCGGCCCGCGTGAGGGACTCGCGCTCTGGCGACACGACGACGACGCCTCGAGGTGGCCGGCCTGGTCCAAGGACGGCGACTTCGTCGTGGCCTCGAGCGCCGCGCCCGGCGGCTGGCAACGGGTCGTCGGCGACGTCGCAGCCGAGCAGGCTGCCGTCGCGCTGGCCAGGACCCTCGCCGAGCGACCGGAGCGAATCGCCGCGCTGGCGCCGCCGTTCGTCCTCGCCATCCGCAACGTGCGCGACCAGCGCCTCGTCATCGTCAATGACTTCGCCGGCGCCGGGCGAATCTACGAGCTGCGCTTCGCGCCGGGCGGCGACCGCGGCTCCCTGGCCGAAGCGGCCGGTTTTGGCTCAGCGGGAGCAGTCTGGTCCAACCGGCTCGGTGCGCTGCCGATCTTCGCCGGGATCGCACCCGAGGCCGACGAGGCAGCGTGGGCGCTGTTCGCCGCGGCGGGCTGGTTCCTCGACGAGACGACGCCCATCCTGGGCGCGCTGAAGGTCCCCGGCGGCTCGGTCATTCGGGCCGGCGGGCCAGAGCCGCGGGCGGAGCGCCGCTCGAGCGGCGCGATCGAGGGCCTGGTGGCGCCGCGGGAGGTGCCTTTCGGCGAGGCACTGGAGGCCGCGGCCGCCGACACCGTCGGCCTTGTGAGCGGCGTCGCCGCCGCGGCGTCGAAGCTCATCGCCGTCGACCTCTCGGGAGGCAGGGACTCGCGGGTGTCGGCCGCGGCGGCCTTCGCGGCCGGCGTGACGGCGAAATTCCGCACCGGCGACAACCACCCCGGGGAGCTCGAGCTGGTCGAGCGCCTGCTCGGCGACGTCGAGCACGACATCGCCACGCACAACGTCACGAGCGGCGAGCGCTCGGAGCCGGCCGACGAGCTCCGCGACCGCCTGGCCGCAATCCACCTGGTCCACGACGGCATGCGAAACCCGCAGGAGCTCCGCCGCCCGACCAAGCTGCCGCTGCGGGTGAAGGCCCAGCGTCCCACCCTCTCCGGCCACGGAGGCGAGATCGCGCATGGCTTCTACTACCCGGACGCGCGCAAGCTTCGGGGCATCGAGCGGCGCGGCGACCGCGGCCTGCTCGCGCGCCTCGAGAGGGCAGGCAAGCGCAACGCCGCAGCAGCGACCAACTCCGCTTACTCCGCCTACCGGCAGGAGCTCGAGCGCCTCCTGGACGCCGGCCGGGAGCTCGGCCTGGAGGGCCCGTCGCTCCTCGACTACTTCTATCTGACGCAGCGCCTGGCGCATCGCTCCGGCCTCGGCTCCAGAAGCGGCCGCTACTCCTGCTGCGTCGCGCCGGGGTTCGTGCGCGCCGCGTTCGACCTCACGCCGCAGGAGCGCCTGGACGCCCGGCTTCACTCGGAGCTGATCGCCAAGCTGGTGCCCGAGTGGCAGGACGTACCGTTCTTCGTCGAGCCCGGGCGCGGGGCCATGCCGACCCTGCGACGGGCGCGAATCTGGGAGAAGCCCGCCCACGCGGCCGCCCTGGGCGAGATCATCGCGAAGGGCTCGAGCTGGCAGGCGATCTTCCGCAAGCGCAAGGTCAAGGCGATGTGGCGGGAGATCGGCAAGGGACAGGGCCACCACCACTACGAGGGCGTCTTCGACCGCATCATCTGGCGCGAGACCTACGACGCCCACCTGGCCGCCCTGGCCCAGGCGGCGCGTTAAGCGGCAGCGGCGCGGAGCTCGGCCAGCCCGTCCTCGCGGGTTCGCACCGGCGCGTAGCCGAGCTCTCGGCGAGCCTTGGCGATGTCGATCGTGCACTCCTGGGAGGAGACCCAGCAGGCGAAGCGGCTGAGCGGAGCGCGGCCCGGGAGGGGCAGGAGGTTCCACGCGGTCTCGCCCACGGCGGCGAGCGCCCCGGCGAGCGGGGCCGGGATCGAGCGCGACGGCGGCTCCACGCCCTGGCTCGAGATCAGCTCCGAGACGAACTCCCGAAAGACGACGGGCTCGGCGTCGGTGACGAAGTAGACCTCGCCGTCGCGGCCCTTCGCCGCGGCGAGGGTGAGGCCCTCGACCACGCTGTCCACGTGGGCGGTGTCGGTGAGCTGCCGGCCCCCGCCGATCCAGGCAAAGCGCCCCGAGCGGACCATCGCCAGGATGTTGGGCAGCAGCGACGTGTCTCCCGCTCCCCAGACGAAGCGCGGCCGCACGATGACCCGCTCGATCCCGCTCGCTCCCAGAACGGCCTGTTCGGCCATGGCCTTGCTCCTGGGATACGGCGCCTTGGAGTCGAGGCGGAGCGGGAAGGTCTCGTCGACGTTCACGAGGGGGTCGCCAGCGATCAGGACCGCCTCGGTGGAGACGTGGACGAAGCGCCCGGCTCCTGCCGCAGCGGCCGCCTCGATCGCGTTGCGCGACCCCTCGACGTTGTCGCGGAGGAACTCCGCCCACGGCCCGGCGTCCTCGACCTTGGCGGCGGCGTGGTAGACGACGTCGCAACCGGCCGCGCCCGCCTCGAGCGAGCCCCGGTC